>JBIPMO010000096.1:0-10341 GCA_044369085.1 Phycisphaerales bacterium | reverse complement strand
TTTCTTCCGGAATCCCGAGCCGCTGCTGGGCTGTTGTTCGCCCGGCACAGGCGGTTTGGAAACACGTCTATCACGCAGCACCCGTGCGTCTGGGTGCTGCAGAGGGATAAGAGAGGGACTATCACATGAAGAATCTCGTTGCTGTCGTCGGCGTTCTGGCTCTGGCCGCTGGTGCATCTGCCAACATCATGCAGATGGAAAACCAGCAGTTCGGCTTCCAGCTCGCCCCCGGTTCCACCGTTCTGAACTTCCAGCAGTTCGACACCCAGGGCGGCACCCGCGTCCTCAAGGGCATGTCGATCGAAGGTCAGGGCGTTGTCAGCGCCTTCGTCACCGCTGAGAACGACTCGAACATCGCCGTTTCCAACTTCGGCATCAACCTCGTCGGCCTCGTCGATGTCAACGGCCCGGGCGGTCTGGACCTCTCCTTCGGCATCGCCAACTCCGCCGGCCCCGTCTCGGTCGGTGGGACCGATGGCGTTGCCGACTCCGGCCCGGACTTCTTCAACTTCGGCCTCGTCAACGGCATCGATAATGACAGCGCCTTCCTCCCGGCCTTCGCGATTCCCGCGGCCGTGGTCGGCCTCGGGACCTTCCCGATCGCCATCGATGGCAACGGCGGCTTCTCGACCACCGGCACCACCGACTCGACCCTCCGTGTCCAGGACTTCGGTTCCTCGGGCTTCATCAAGGTGACCTTCTTCTACGACCTGGTCCCCACCCCCGGCACCGTCGGCCTCGCTGGCCTCGCCGCCGTCGCCGGCCTCCGCCGTCGTCGCGCCTGAATCGGCATCTTCAACTGAATCGTTCCACGCGGCCCCGGCACTCCCGGGGCCGCGTTGTATTTTTGTTTGGGTCACGGCAGTGCTACCGAGCAGGCTGGACAGGCGATATCGATACGTATGTGCTGGCAAAGTCTGTACTTGCAGATTGCGGGCCCCCTTGGCATCCCTGGTTCGGCGTGATCGCGCTCCCGTAACTCCTTGTGAACTTTGGGATAATCGCCCCGTTTCTCGGCCGCCATGACACCATTTCTCTTGACGAGCACCCCGTTTGAAGGCATACTGGGAGCCTGCACATGGATCCACTCCCTTCGAGGCATTGTCGCTTCGGGGTTTGTGAGGGGTCAGGAGATATCGCCCAACCAGCAGTTGCACACTGCGGGTGAGGGTGGTGGAGAGATCAACACATGAAGAACGTCATCGCTATCGCTTCTGTTCTGGCTATCGCCGCCGGCGCTTCGGCCAACATCATGCAGATGGAGAGCCTCGAGTTCTCCTTCCAGCTCGCCCCCGGCAGCACCACCCTCAACTTTCAGCAGTTCGACACCCAGAACGGCGACCGCGTTCTCAAGGGCATGCAGATCGAGGGCATCGGCTTCATCGGCGCCCTCTTGACCGCCGAGAACGACTCGGACATCGAGGTCTCCAACTTCGGTGTCAACCTCGTCGGCCTCGTTGATGTCAACGGCCCGGGCAACCTCGACCTCTCCTTCGGTATCTCCAACTCCGCCGGCCCCGTCTCCGTTGGCGCCTCCGACGGCGCCACCGGCTCCGGCCCCGACTTCTTCGACTTCGGCTCCGTCTCCGGTTCCGATGACGACAGCACCTTCCTGCCCGCCTTCCAGATCCCCGCCGCGGTTGTCGGCAACGGCACCTTCCCCGTCACCATCGACGGCAACGGTGGCTTCTCGACCACCGGCACCACCGACTCCACCCTCCGCGTTCAGGAGTTCGGCGCTTCCGGCTCCGTCAAGGTCACCTTCTTCTATGACCTGATCCCCACCCCCGGCACCGTCGGCCTCGCCGGCCTCGCCGGTCTGGCTGGCCTCCGTCGCCGCCGCGCCTGATCGATAGCGATCAGTCAGCAAGCAGACCTTCGCGGCCCCGGCTCGTCCGGGGCCGCGTTCTTTTTTCGCCCCGGCGGGGCGCGCACTACGCCGCCTGCGCCTCGAGCTCAAAGTCGCCCGTGAACAGGTACGGCCGCACATCCACGCCGTCGACCTCGGCGATCTGGACCTTGTGCGCCATCCGCAGGTCGATCGGGCGACCCGTCGCCTCGCTGCCCGGCTGATTCATGGGCCCGCTCAGCAGCTTCACCGTCGGCCGGCAGGGCGAGTCCTGATGCGTGGCCATGACCACCGCCTCGTGCCCGTCGGAGAGCTTCACCACCTGCCCGACCATGAACGCGGGGATGATGCGCAGCAGCGCCTCAACGATCACCGGATCAAACCAGCCCTCGAAGCGCCGGTCGCGAAGCTGGTGGATTGCCACCAGCGTGGGCAGCACGCGCCCGGCCGGGCACAACATGTGGTCAAAAGCATCGACCACCGCGGTGATCCGCGAGAACACATGGATCCGCTGCCCGGCCAGCGCCTCGGGCCCGCCGCCGCGGTCAACCCGCGGGAACCCCTTGCCGTCGTAGCGCTGGTGGTGGTTGAGCACCACGTTCGCCGCCACTGGCGAGACGTACTCGCGCACCTCCTCGAAGCCCGCCTGCGGGTGCATCCGGTACGCGGCAGAGCGCGAGTCCTCGTCGAACACGCTGATCTGCCGAGTGTCGTCGGGCATGTTGATCTTGCCGATGTCGTGCAGCAGGGCACCGAGCCCGAGCTGCGCCGTGTTCTCCGCAAGGTCCGGAGGCAGACTGCGCCGCTGACGGCGCAGATACCCCGCCAGGTGCGCCCCGACCAGCAGAGCCAGGTACGAGCAGTTGGCCATGTGCCCGGTCAGACGCGGCCCGCACATCATCAGCTGGTGCGTCAGCGGGTCGTGCTCCGGGCAGTCGATGATCGTCCCGAGCATCTGGTGCACGGCCCGTTTGTAGTGCTGAACGTTCAGGTTCACCAGCACCCGCTGCTCCAGAGAGTCGATCGACTGGTTCAGCGCCTGGCACAGCGCGATGTGCCCGCGAGCCACCCGGTCGTCCCCCCCCTCGATCTCCTCCAGCCCCGGGAACGCGATCCACACATAGGGCACCGCGTGCGAGCACAGCGACGTGATCGTCGTCGTGTCCAGCGTGAACCCCTCGTTCAGAAGCAGCAGGTCGCCCCGGTCCGGATGCAGAACCGGCCGAGCGATCTTCATCCCCGGACGCAGCGATATGGAGGGCACGAGCAGCATGGTCTTCTCCAGCGGGCGGGGAATCCCCCATCTCGCTATCGGGCCGACCGGGCCGCCCCCTCACCGCCGAGCCGCCCCCGCCATCGTCCGGGGCGGTTTCAGCCACCCCAGACCCATCCGTTGGTACCATTTCCGACCCTCTGGTCGGGCATCCCCAGCCCGAGGCGGAGAGAAAGAACCACGAACCGGACCTTGCGGTCCAGGGAACCACGAATGAAAGCGATGCTGTCCCGAGCTTGGAAGTCCCTTCTTGGAGCAACCCTCATGGCCTCGACCGCACTCGCCGCGGACAACACCGGGTACGAGTACGTCCGCATGAGCACCTCGATGGGCGATATCGTCCTCGAGCTCAACGCTGAGAAGGCCCCCGTCAGCGTCAAGAACTTCCTCTCCTACACCGACAAGGGCCACTACGACGGCACCATCTTCCACCGCGTCATCGATGGGTTCATGATCCAGGGCGGCGGCTTCAACCCCGACATGTCCGAAAAGCAGGTCGATCCCCCGATCGCCAACGAGTGGCGCAACGGCCTCAAGAACAAGCGGGGCACCGTCGCCATGGCCCGCACCCAGGTCGCCGACTCCGCCACCAGCCAGTTCTTCATCAACGTCAACGACAACGCGTTCCTCGACCAGCCGCGCGATGGCGCCGCCTACGCCGTCTTCGGCCAGGTCGTCGACGGCATGGATGTCGTGGACAAGATCAAGGGCGTCAAGACCAGCACCAAGGGCGCGAACCAGAACGTCCCCGACGAGCCCGTCATCATCAAGGGTGTGAAGCGCATGCCCGCCAGCGAGGCCGCCGACGCCGCCGCCAAGGCCCGCGCTGCCGAGGCCGTCGCCATGAAGGCAGCGGAAGAGGCCAAGAAGGCCGAGGCGGAGCGCATCGCCAAGGGGATGGAGAACGGCATCGCCTTCGTCAAAGCCAAGGCACCTGACTTGGACGTCACCAAAGGCACCACGACGCCCAGCGGGATGTGGTTCCTCGATGTCAAGGTCGGCGAGGGCGAACAGCCCAACCCCACCAGTCAGGTCAAGGTTCACTACTCCGGCTGGCTGTACGACTCCAAGGAGCCGTTCGATTCCTCCATCAAACGCGGTCAGCCCGCCACCTTCCCGCTCAACGGCGTCATCAAGGGCTGGACCGAGGGTGTGGGCAGCATGAAGGTCGGCGGCAAGCGCTGGCTGGTCATCCCGCCCGACCTCGCCTACGGCGCTGCGGGCCGCCCGCCCGTCATCCCGCAGTCTTCGACCCTCGTCTTCGAGGTCGAACTGCTCGAGATTGTCTCCAAGTAAGGCCGATCGCGGCCATCCGACCGGACCCCATCGGGCCGCCCCTTGCCGGGCGGCCCGTTCTTGTTTCAGGAATCCCGGCGGGAAAGCCGGAAATCCCTTGACCCATTCGCCGCCCGGAGTGAACCTTGAGGGGTCAGGCGACGGATAGGACGGGCCGCCCACCGGCCCGGCGAACTGGCCGATCGTCTCGTGTCGGCGTTTGGGGCATGGAGTGCGGAGCGGGCACGCTCGGGAGGAAGGAGTCTTGGCAGCGATGATGTTCAATCGTTCACACCGCCGAGCGGTCGGGAGCATGGTTCTTTCCCTCCTCGCGTTCGCGGGGTCGGCGCTCGGACCGTTTCCCGGCCTCGCCCTGGCGGGGGTTCGGTGGAAGGTCGAGCCCGATGGGGCGCTCCCGGCCATGAACAAGGCCGAACTTGCGGCGGCGTTCCAGGCGGCCGCCGTGAACGCGCGGGCCGATGCCCCGGCCCGCCGCGTGGTGGTGACCTTCGCCCGCCCGCTCGCACCGGCCGAGTCCCAGTCGCTGCGCCGCGCCGGTCTCACCCTGCTCAACTACATCGGTGACGATGCGTACTTCGCGGCCATCGATCCGGCCGAGCTCAACGCGGATGCTCTGGCCGAGAACGATGCGGTCCAGACGGTGCGCCCGATCAAACGCGTCTGGAAGCAGCACCCCGATACCGCTGCGGGGATCGTGCACCCCTGGCAGCGAGCGGGCGGCGCGCTCAAGCCCGGCGAGGACGAGTCGCGCTCGATGATCGCGATCTGCATCCTGCTCCACGCCGATGCGGACCTCGACCGCGACGGGCTCGGCCTTGTCGCCCGTCACGGCGGCAACGTGACCACCTTGCTCGATGACATCAACGGCATGGTCGCGCTCATCCCCGCTTCCGAGGTGAAGGGGCTGACCGATGAGGACGCGGTGATGTGGGTCGAGCCGCCGCTCCCGCCGCTGAGCACCCTCAACGCCGAAAACCGGGTGCGCACGCAGGCCGCCGCGGTCCAGGCGGCCCCCTACAGCCTGAACGGCGCGGGGGTGAAGGTCATGGTCTACGACGGCGGGAAGATCCGCACCACGCATGTCGACTTCCAGGGGCGAGCGGCGGCCGGATCGACCGATACATCCAGCGCTTCGGATCACGCGACCCACGTCGCGGGCACGATCGGCGGCGGGGGCGTCGCCGTCGCCGCCAACAAGGGCATGGCCCCGGGGGTGGCGATCCTCTCGTACGGATTCGAGCAGCCGGGCGGCCTGTCGCAGGGGTTCCTCTACACCGATCCGGGCGATCTGCAGGCCGACTACACCGCCGCGATCGGGCTCGGGGCGGTCATCTCCAACAACTCGATCGGCACCAACACCGAACCCAACGGCTTCCCCTGCGATTGGCAGGGGAACTACGGCGTCACCGATGTGCTCATCGATCGGATCGTCCGCGGCACCCCCGGGATCACCAACGGGCAGCCCTTCCGCGTCGTCTGGGCCGCGGGCAACGAACGTCAGGGCAACCGCTGCGATGTCGAGTTCCCACCACCCAACCAGGACTACATCAGCACCGCGCCACCGGGCTGCAACAAGAACGCGATCGTGGTGGGGGCGGTCAACTCCAACGACGACTCGATGACGAGCTTCAGCTCATGGGGCCCGGCCGATGACGGCCGGATGCGCCCGGACATCGTCGCGCCGGGCTGTCAGGTCGGGGGCGATGGCGGAGTCACCTCGCTCGCCGACACCTCCGACACGGCCTATGGCGTGAAATGCGGCACATCCATGGCATCGCCCACGGTCTGCGGGATCAGCGCGCTGATCATGCAGGATTGGCGAACGCAGTACCCCAGCCGCCCCGACATGCGCAACAGCACGCTCAAAGCGCTGCTCGCCCACACCGCGGTCGACCTTGGCAACCCGGGCCCCGACCACCAGACCGGCTACGGTTCGGTCCGCGTCAAGGATGCCGTCGACTTCCTGCGCACCGATCGCCACCGCGAAGCGACCATCCAGGCCACCGGCGATGCCTACGCCGCGAGCGTGCAGGTCGCGCCCGGCGAGTCGCAGCTCAAGATCACCATCGCCTGGGATGATGCGCCGGGCACGCCGAACGTGCTGCCCACGCTCGTCAACGACCTCGATCTGGTCGTGACCTCGCCCACCGGCCAGCAGTTCTTTCCCTGGACCCTCAGCGCATCGCAGCCGTGGCTGCCCGCCGTCCGGACGGTCCGCAACAGCGTGGACAACATCGAGCAGGTGCTGGTGAGCAACCCCCAGCCGGGCACCTGGACGGTGATCGTCCGCGGCCTGAGCGTCCCGCAGGGCCCGCAGCCATTCTCGATCGCGGCGTCGCCGACCTTCTTCCCCTGCGCGCAGCGCGGGCTGGCGTACTTCGATCGCGCCCGCTACGCCTGCGGCTCGCAGGCGGGGATGACCGTGATCGACTGCGGCCTCAACACCAACCCGAGCGCCATCGAGACCATCTCGCTCAACATCGCTTCGACTTCAGCGCCCGCCGGGGTGCCGGTGGTGCTGACCGAGACGACGGCGGGCTCCGCGACCTTCCGCGGCGCGGTCACCCTCGCCAGCTCGCCCGGCGCTGGACAGTTGGTGACGCAGCACAACGATGCGATCTCGCTCGTGTACGTCGATGCAGATACCGGCGCTGGTCAGTCCGATGTGGTCACCGCGACCGCGACCGCTGACTGTCAGGGCCCGGACATCACCAGCATCGCGGCCCAGAACGTGCAGCCCAGGTCGGCGCAGATCGCCTTTGTCACCGACGAGCCCGCCCGGGCCACCATCCGCTACGGTGCCTCGTGCGATGCACTCACGCAGACCGCCACGGCGGCGTCGCTCGCAACAGCTCACGCTATATCACTCACAGGCCTGCTCGACGACACGACCTACTACTATCAGGTGGTGGCCGATGACGAGGTCGGCAACGAATCCGTGGCGACCGGCAGCGGTGCAGGGGCCGCGGCATGCTTCGCGTTCACCACCCCCGACACGCCCGACTACCTCACCGAACAGTTCAGCGGCGACAACCCGGCCGACATCTCCAACCGGTCGATCTACTTCACGCCCAACCAGACCTTCCAGGGCTACACCGCATGCCAGTACGCGATCACCGCGCTGCCGACCAACCCGCGAGCGGGCACGCGCCTGACGGGCGTGCCCGATGACTTCCCCGGCCCGCTCGTCACGCTCGCGGACGGAGCATCCATCCAGCTCTTCGGCCAGCCGCACGGCTCGTTCTACCTCAACCCCAACGGCAACATCACCTTCGTGACCTACGACGGGCAGGTCCAGCCCGCCACCTCGCTCCACTTCTCGACCGAGCGTATCTCGATCTTTTGGGACGACCTCGATCCGACGCAGGGCGGCGAGATCTGGACGCAGCAGTTCTCCGATCGTCTGGTGATCTCCTACATCGATGTGCCCAGGCACAACGGCGGCCCGCTGAGCAAGCACACCTTCCAGTACGAACTGTTCTTTGATGGACGCATCGGCCTGCACTACCTGAACATGTCCTCGACGTTCGGGCTCGTCGGGCTGTCGCGCGGCGGCGGGCTGCCGCCCGACTACGCGCAGTCGAACTTCTCAGCCTACCTCTCGTGCGGTTCCCGTCCTCCTTCCGCGGCAGCGCAAGGCATTAGCGGGCCCGTGGGGCAGGGGATGGACATCGCCCTCACCGCCACCGATGACGGTCAGCCCGCCAACCCGGGAGCGCTCCGCTACATCATCAAATCGCTCCCCGCGCATGGACGCCTGACGGATCCAAGCGGCGGCGCGATCACCACCGTTCCCCACGAGCTCGCCGCAGGCGGCAACATGGTTCACTTCCAGCCAGCGTGCGGCTTCAGCGGGATCGCTCGCTTCAACTTCGCGGCCAATGACTACGGGACCTGGCCCGGCGGCGGCGATTCGAACATCGCCCAGATCGCGGTCACGGTCGGTTCGGCCGCCATCGCGCGGTCATACAACCTCGACACCAACCCCGGCTGGACCATGGATAACGGCTGGGGCTACGGCAGGCCGACGGGCGGGGGCGGCACCGCCGGAGGCGGCCTGGGAAGCCCCGATCCGACCGCGGGCTTCACCGGGCTCAACGTCTTTGGCTACAACCTCAACGGAAACTACCCCAACAGCCTCACCCCCGAGCGATATCTCACCTCCGCGCCGATCGACTGCTCCAACCTCAACGGTGTCACGCTGCGCTTCCAGCGCTGGCTCGGCATCGAGCCCTCCAGCTTCGATCGCGCCGCGATCCAGATCTCGACCGATGGGCAGGCCTGGAGCGATGTCTGGGTCCACTCCGGGCCCGCTCTCAACCCCAACGGCCAGTGGACCCAGGTCAGCTACGACATCTCCCAGTGGGCCGATGGCAAGCCATCGGTCCGGCTCCGGTGGGTCCAAGGGCAGACCGACACATCCGTGGTCTACTGCGGCTGGAACATCGATGATGTCGAGCTGGTGGCCTTCACCACGCCACCCCCCTGCATCGGCGACTTCAACGGAGACTGCTCCGTCACGTTCGGCGACATCACGACCGTGCTTTCTCGCTTCGGGACGCCGTTCACCTTCGGCGATGTGACCACGGTGCTCTCGAACTTCGGAGTCACGTGCGGGCCATGATCCGCTCCCGCGATGATGGCTGAAATCGACCGATCGTCCCAGAATGATATCGATTTCAGCAAAACACGAGCTCCAGCAGGAATTACCTTGACGCTGCGCGGGATTCGGGCAGTCTTAGGGGTCGGGTGGTGCCTTTCCGCAGGTGTGCGTGGAAAGCCGCCAACCGATCGGTCGCCCTGCTCACGCGTTCGCGTGCGGAGTGTCGATCCGATGCGTGCCGCGGTGTGGGTGGTGTGCGCTCGCATCGCGTGGAGGGTTCCTTGGCAGAAGGAGTGTGAACGGTGCGTGATCAGTTGCGAATCGGCCGCGTCGCGGCCCGGGCGTTGGTCGTGGCTTTGGCCGGGTGTGCCGGGCTTTCGGCGGGGCTGAACCCGACCGAGGCTCAGGCCGGAGTGCGGTGGAAAGTGGCCCCGGATGCGGCGCTGGCACCGATGACCCGGGCCCAGCTCGCGCAGGCGTTCGCGGGGGTCGTCGATGCCGCTCGCGGCGAGCAGTCGCCCAGGCGCTTCGTGATGACCTTTGTCCGTCCGGTCAGCGAGGGCGAGCGCGATGCGCTGTCCCGCGCGGGCATCAGCCTCCTGAACTACCTGGGTGACAACGCGTTCTTCGCGAGCATCGATCCCGACCGGTTCAACGCCGATGATGTCCTGGAGATCGAACCGCTCGAAACCGTGCGCCCGATCCAGCGGCAGTGGAAGCAGCACCCCGACATCGCCGCCGGGCTGATCCGCCCGTGGCAGGTTGTCGGGGCCCCGATCAAGCCCGGCATGGCGGGCGAGGACGTGACCGTCGCGGTCTACGTCCTTCTGCACGCCGATGCATCGCTCGACGGACAGGGCCGCGACATCGTGGCCCGTCACGGCGGGACGATCGTCTCGTTCCTCGATTCGATCAACGGCGTGGTCGTTGAGTTGCCCGCCTCCGAGGTCAAGAGCCTGACCGATGAGGACGCGGTGATGTGGGTCGAGCCTCCGCTGCCCCTGCTCGCCGAACTGAACGCCGAGAACCGGGCCCGCACTCAGGCAGACCTGGTCAACGTCGCCCCCTACAGCCTGAACGGCGCGGGCGTGACCGTCATGGTCTACGACGGCGGCCGCGTGTTTGCCCATAACGACTTAGCCGGTCGTCTGACCCAGGGCGAGCCGCTGTCCGATGGTGTTTCAGATCACTCGACGCACGTCGCTGGAACGATCGGCGGCAGCGGCGCGGGCGTGCTCGCCAACCGCGGCATGGCCCCTGCGGTCCAGATCATCTCCTACGCCTTCGAAGTGCCGGGCGGGCTGTCGCAGGGCTTCCTCT
>JBIPMO010000346.1:0-3092 GCA_044369085.1 Phycisphaerales bacterium | reverse complement strand
ATGATGTACCTCCACAAGGTCATGCCCACCCCCGCCGAGCTCGCGAGCATGGCCTCCTCGGGCGGCGCCAACATGAACATGGGCGCCGAGGCCGCCAGCGCTTCGGCCCTCTTCGCCGCCAAGGTCGCCGCCATGATCTCCGATGGCCGCTGGTCCTACGTCGCCCTCGCCAAGCGCCAGCTCGACCGCGTCATCGTCCCCGCCATGAACCGCCGCATCGCCGCCATCAAGGACCAAGACGCCCCCGAAGCGACCCGCGAGATCGGGCTGCTCACGAGCGCCCGCGACAGCCTGCTCCGCGACCCACTGGTCCCCATCACCGACGAGCAGTACACGCTGATGGCCGCCTGCCTCACCGCCGATGACACCCGCAACCTCCTGCACATCGGCATCGCCCACATCCCATCCGCCTCGGGCGTCCCGTACTACGAGGCCGCCGCTCGCGTCGCCATCGTCAACCGCGTCTCACCCCGAGCGGACCTCGCCGCTCGCTTCATCGAGTTCCTCGCCTCCGAGGACTACAACAACCAGATCAACTTCACCTTCGACTCCATCAGCGGAACGCCGGGCATCATCAAGAAGAACGGCATCAGCGGCCTGCCCCGCCCGCTCCCCGGGCTCGAGGCCTTCGGCTCGCCCGTCTTCGTCGAGGCCATGGACAAGTTCGCCCACCCCTGGGAGCTCTCCCCCTTCATCGGCCGCAACCGCCTGGGCCAGCTCGTCGGGCCCATCATGGAGCAGCTCACCAACAACACCATCGGCCCCGCCGAGGCAGCTCGCCTGATCGAAGAACGGATCAACGACCAGATCCACGCCAACCTCTCGCGCGATGCCCAGCTCCGCACCGAATGGGAACGTCGAACAGGTAAAGCGTTCGACCGAACCAAACCCCTCCGCGATCAGGTCGAGGAACCGTCACCACAGAGGCACGGAGACACAGAGAAAAGATCCTCTGCTGACTGGCCCGCGATCAACGAGCATCAAGACCAAGGCCCGCGCACCCCGAAGCCCACACAAAGACTCTCCCCTCTGTGCCTCGGCGCCTCTGTGGTTCACCCCGCCGCACGGAGGACCGCATGATCGGCACCGCGCGCAAGCGCCTCCTCATCGCGCTGCTCTTCCTGATCCCCAACCTCATCGGGTTCCTGGTCTTCACCGCCGGGCCCATCATCTTCTCGCTGGGCATGTCCTTCACCGACTGGGCCCTCACCAGGCACAACAAGTTCTCTTCGACCCCCATCCGCTGGGTCGGCGCGGAGAACTACCAGCGCGTCCTCTACGGCGATGAGTCGCACCTCTTCTGGGACTACTTCGGCAACACCGCCTTCCTGATGCTCGGCATCCCGCTGGGCATCTTCGGGTCGCTCGCGCTCGCCCTGATGGTGAACGCCGCCGTCACGCCCGCCAAGCTCGGCGGGCGGATCAAGGGCGGCGCCATCGGCATCGTCATCACCCTCATCGCCGTCGCGGGCGTGTGGATGCTCTCCACACCCGGGCCCATGCCGACCGATCCCGCCTCGCCCATGCTCATCAAGAGCACCGAGACGGGACTGACCGACATGACGGTCTGGAAAGTCGCGGACCTGCGCTCCAGGGGCGCGGTGCTCGCCACCGCCGCCGCGGGCATCGTCGCCACCTGCGGCATCGCCTTCGGGTCCATGTTCTTCCGCGGCCTCTTCTACCTGCCGAGCCTGCTCTCGGGCGTCGCGATGTTCCTGCTCTGGAAAACCCTCTACCGCCCCGAAGGCGGGCTGATCAACGCCGGGCTCAAGCCCGTGCTCGCATCGCTGCAAGCGCTGGTGCTCGCGACCCCGCCGTGGCTGTGGTACGCGCTGGGGATCGCGCTCGGCGCGGCGACGATCGGCGGCTGCCTGTGGCTGCTCGCGGTCGGCGTTTCACGCCTGTACCACCGCGATACGGGCTTTGCCGCCTTCCTCGGTCGCTTCGGCATCGTCGCGACCCTCGCGGCGTGCGGCATCGGCATCGCGCTCGTGCTCGTGCAACTGCCGCAGCGCTCGCTGATGGCCTCGGGCCGCGCGAACCTCGATGCTGCGGGCCTGGCCGCCGCTGTCGATGAGATCGCCAAGGCCATCCCCGCGGCCGATGCGAACGAACTGCGGATCGCCGCCAGTTCACTCGGCTCATCGGCCCGCGCCGGGGATGCCATCGCCGCGTTGGGCGCTGCGGCGGGCGGATCGCCCGAAGCGATGCTGGCCGCCCGCGCTGCCGTCCACCAGCGCAGCGACCTCTTGCACGACGGGCTGACCAGCGGCGACGGGCTGGAGGCCCCCAAGTGGCTCGTTGACTCTCGCTGGGCCAAGATCGCGCTCATCATCATGGGCTTCTGGGCCGGGCTCGGGGGCGGGACCATGCTCCTGTTCCTGGCTGGCCTCTCCAACATCCCGCCCGAGCTGTACGAGGCCGCTTCCATCGATGGCGCCACCGGCTGGCAGCGCTTCATCCACGTCACCTGGCCGCAGCTCGCCCCGACCACCTTCTTCATCGTGATCATGTCCACCATTGGCGGGCTGCAGGGCGGCTTCGAGCAGGCCATGGTCATGACGCAGGGCAAGGCCGACACCATCGTGCTCGCGTACTACATCTACAACATCGCCTTCACCGACCAGTTCCAGCTCGGCCTTGCCTCCGCGATCGCCTGGATCATGTTCGCGATGATCTTCGTGATGACCGCGCTGAACTTCCGCCTCGGCTCGCAGCTGACCAACGAATAGGAGATTCACCGCAGAGACGCGGAGGACGCAGAGAAGAGGGATTCTTTGTGTGAAGACAGAAAGACGTGAAACACCGGGACAGCACGAACAACCACCTGCAAGCGATATGAACGACCGCCCACCCACCACCCACACCAAATCAGAGACTCCCCTCTCTGCGCCCTCAGCGTCTCTGCGGTGAATATGAATCCCACCCCCGCCAAACCCTTCTCTCTCTCCAAGGCCATCGTCTTCGGCGGTCTTGTCGTGCTCGGGCTGACGTTCGTGATCCCGTTCATCTGGCAGGTGCTGATGTCGGTCTCGTCGCTGACGGATGTGGACCTGCTGACGCAGACGGCCTTCCCGCCGGTGCTCAAGCCC
>JBIPMO010000345.1:0-3094 GCA_044369085.1 Phycisphaerales bacterium | reverse complement strand
CTGATTGGACGATTTGCCAGCCTCGCGCAGCGTGTCGCCCGCTCGCTGCAGCAGATCCTCGAGGCCGCGATCGGCCATCTGGTTCTCGCTCAGTCGATCGACGAGCCGGCGGACCTGCTCGCCCTGGCGCGACAGCCGCTCGCCGACCTGCCCCTGGCCGCGACGGGTCTGGGCATCGGCGCGGCCCGCGGCGGTGCGGTCCTGCAGCTCCCCCTGCTGCTCGTTGACGCGGATCGCTGTCTGACGGATCTCGGCGAGCTCGCGCTGCAGTTCCTCGACGAGTTGGGCCTCGCTGATGATGCGCAGCGTGCGCGGGGCCGAGCGTGTGGCCTTGGGCATCTCGCTCGACGCCGCCAGAACATCCAGAGCGAGGGCGGTCAGCTTCACCTCATCGCCGGGCTTGACTCCGATTGTGGCGAGGTCGAGCACAGCGCTCGCGCGCGCCTGCGATTGGCCCGGCGCTTCGATGCGCGCGATCTCCAGCGGATCGCCGGTCGCCTGCATCGCCCCGCCCGGGCCGCTGCGCTCGCCCTCGGGCTTGCCCGCGGGGGTGTACGCGGCGCTTTCGATCCCGACCCACGCCAGCCCCACATCGTCGCGGCCCTCGCCGGTCACCGGCACCTTGGCGGTGGCGAGCACCGTCCGGTCGCCGCTGGGCTCGGTGATGGTCGCCGCGGCCGGGCGGTCTTCGATCGCCTCGAACCGGTACACCGCCTCGTCGATCGATTCAATCCCGTGCTCATCCACCAGCGTGACCGGCAGCCGCAGCGATTCCTTCAATGTCCACGCGATGCGCCACGTCGTGCCCTGAGCCTTCACCTCGCCGAAATCCGGCCTGCTCGCCGGGTCTTCGGTGTCCTGGAAAAGTCCCAGCACGCTCTCGGGGACATCCACGGGCTTGTTGAGCGTCAGCGTCAGCTCGATGCGTGAGCCCGCGAGCGACTGCGGCGCCACCGCCCGGTCGTCGGTTCCGGGTCCGAGCGCCGCCTCCACGGGCTGCGCGCCCACCACCGATGCCCCCGCCGCCGTCAGGCGGGCCGCGTACTCCGGGGGTGTGATGCGAACGCTCGCATCCACCACGGCCGGGGGCGCGACCAGCTCGACCCGTCGCCATTCGGTCTGGTCATCCTCGGTCTCGAAGCGGAACTCGACCGCATCGGCGACGGGCTCGATCAGCCGCTCGAACAGCTCGGCCTGGCCCGGTTCGCCCGTGGTGTTCGAGACATCAACGCCGCGCTGCTGCCATGTAAGCAGTTCGCGGCGCGAGGCCCCGGCCTCTTCGCCGGTGATCAATCGGTATTCCACCGCGACGTAGGTGTCATCCCAGGCGCGATTCGTCTTGACGACCGCGGCCTGCAGCGGCAGCGCGGTGCCCCGCGCGTGAACGCTCTCGCCCGTCACATCGACCACACCGGTCCGCTTGGGCCACGCCGCGCCCGCCCAGGGCAGCAGCAGCCGCGTCGCGCCGATCGTCGTCAGCGATGCCGAGAGCGTGAACAGCAGCGCCACCGCGACCAGCGCCCCACCGAACCACGCGCCCCGCCGTGCCAGCGGCTTGGAACGGATCAGCCCCGCCTCGCCCTGCCCGGTCCAGGCCGATGCCGCATCATCGATCACCTTGCCCGCCAGAGCCCGCGAGACATCCGACCCGCCGGCCCGGCCCGAAGAATCGCCCGCCTGGGCAAAGTCGGTGGCCGATGCCAGCACCCCCCGCACCCCGGGCAGCGCCCCTTCGACGCGCAGAGCCACATCCGTCAGCGACGGTTTGAACCGCACCGCGGGGCGCACGTAGCGCACCCACACCCAGCCCAGCGCCACCAGCCCCGCCAGCCAGTGCAGCGAACGGACCCACGTCGGCAGACGCAGGAAGTAGTCGGTGAGCCCCAGAAGCACCGCGATGCCCAGAGCGGCCGCGACCACCGTCAGCAGCCGCGACCACACCAGCACCGAGCGCGCCCGCCCGCGGATCCGCTCGAGCGTGCGGAGAAGACCGGCCCCGCGTTCCATCGCTCGGGGTCCCAGGCTCGGCGGGTGTTCGGTCATCGTGGTTCCGGTCGGCGTGCTCTGGACGCCGGGGTCTTGGGCCCAAGAGGGGGCCCGGGGGTCGCGGGACTCGGAGCCCGCAGCGGTCGGGAAGATCAGATCAGCCTGATGACTCTACGCCCAACCCACTCAAAGGTGGCGAGCAATACCACCAAGAGGAGCGCCATCGGCGTGTCCCACAGGGGTTCTTTCACCTCATTGAGCAATCGGCGGCGACGGTTCGGCAGGTACTCGGGCAGTTTCGATAACTCCCCCGCGGCCAGGGATGTTCCACCGGTCTCCTGGCTCAGCCCGGCGAGCAGCGGATGGTCGGTCTCGGGATGCCGCAACTCGTCATCGGGCAGCGAGATCAGGGCATCGGCCGTGAGATCCAGCCCGTTGAGGAGCGGTTCGTTCGGCTCGACGCTCCAGGTCCCGGGCTCGCTGGGCAGCCAGATGCCTGCGAACACGCGTCCATCCTCGCGCTCCGGCTTCAGGACCAGTTCGGTGCTCGTGGGCGGCTCGCCCTCGGGGTCGCCGGGCTGGGGCTGCCGCGTCAGGCGGATGCTGATCGAAGCGGAGGCCTGCTGGGCGAGCAACTGGTCGAGCAGTTCGATCGAAACACGCACGGGCTGGTCGACATCCGCCCGGCGCGGCGTCACCGCCAGCACCGCGGGCTTGCCGCTCCGCGCGAGTCCCTCGCGGGCCAGCAGCCGCACCATCTGCATCCAGAACCGCTCGGGGAGCACCTCGCCGCGCCCGAAACGCCAGCGCCAGATCTCATCGGTGGCCACATAGATCACCCGCCCCGCGCCGTAGCGCATCGAGAGCACCAGCGGCAGGTCGTACGGCTCGGACCGGGCCAGCACCTCCGCCGATGGCTTGAGCGCGCCGGGGTCGATCCGCTGGGCCCAGCGGATCAGCGCCCACTCGGTCGCCGGATCACTCAACTCGCTCGGCCAGGGCTCATCCGCCGATTCGCCCAGTTGCATCAGCCCAAGACGCTGGGCCGTCTCGGTGGGATGCATCACCACCGGCTCGCCGATGGCCGCCCCATCGGCACCGGCCTTGA
>JBIPMO010000344.1:0-3105 GCA_044369085.1 Phycisphaerales bacterium | reverse complement strand
ACATGCAGCTGCACCGCGTGAAGGGGATCGCGAACACGAACGTGGACCTGTCGACCGGCAAGGTTGATCTGGTGTTCGTGGGGGCGGACCGGCCGTCGCCGCAGCGGCTCGCGGACGCGGTGGCGGATGCGGGTTTCACGCTGGTGAAGATCGAGACGCGCTGAGCGCACGGCCCTCAAGAAAGGATGAATACGATGCACCTCACGACGAAGAATGTCGCGGCGGCGGCCGTGCTTTTGATCGGCTGCCCGGCGCTGGCGCAGGAGGCGATGTACACGGAGGCGGCGACGATGCCCTCGCCCGGGACGTTCGTGCTGCGGCAGCAGTACCACTACGAGGAGTTCGGGAAGAACCCGCGGACGGGGTCGGACCGGACGATCCAGCACGAGTGGATGAGCACGCTGCAGTTCGGGCTCGTTCGCGGCCTGTCGATCCAGATCGATGCGCCGGTGGAGTTCCGGACCGAGAAGGACGGCGGGGATGATGACCATGATTACGGCGTGGGCGAGCTGGACATCATGCTCAAGTGGCGGTTCCTGCAGCGGGACACCGGCGGCGTGGACACGATGCGTGCGGCGTTGCTGGGCGGGGCTGCGGTGCCGAGCGGTGACGATCACGACTTCTCATCGCCCGGCGTGGTGAGCCCGATGTTCGGCGGGGTGTTCACGCTGGTTCGCGGGCGTCACGGGTTCAACCAGGACATCAAGTTCCGTTGGAACCTGAACGGGAGCGAGGATTACAACTTCGGCGGCGACGGCCCGAGCGAGGCGATCAGTCACGGGAGCGCGTATCTGTTCCGCGTGTTCCCGGACCGGTACACGAGCACCTCGACCGGGGCGTGGTACACGACGATCGAGGTGAACGGGCTGTACGAGACCAACGGCGATTACGAGCTGCTGTGGGCGCCCGGGCTGATGTACGAGGGGCAGTTGTTTGCTCTGGAGTTCATGGCGCAGTTCCCGCTGTATCAGGCGGTGAGCTCACGGCCCGAGCTTGATTTCAGGATCGGGGTGGGCGTTCGGTTTGCGTTCTGAACAGTTGGATGAATGAGGACGGAAAGAAAGAGCCCACGGGCCTGGGTCCGTGGGCTTCTTTGTTGAAGGTGATGACGGTTATCGCGCGCTGGTGCGCGTGCGTGATGTCACATGGCGGGTGCTGATAACGCGGGTCGCGCGGGCGCATAACGGGCCATCGCGGCCGCGCATTCGGCGCGACCGCTTTACTCGTGAGCGCCAGGGCGTCGTGCGGGAGCGCAGCGCTGGCTTCGCGGCCGGTGTACTGCACACTCGAAGTGTCGTCGGCGAGCACGGGCCGGCGGGAGTCACTTCACACCGCACAGGGAGAGAAACATGTCACGCACCACCTTGATCGCATTGATCGTTTCGGCCGGCGCTTCGGCTTCGGCGATGGGCAACATGGTCGAGTTCCAGTACACGGGCGTCGGCAAGGGGACCGCCGTCAAGATCGCGCTGGACGGGTCCGCGTTCAACGCGTTCGCGGGCGAGATCAAGCACTCAGCGCGGAACGGGACGGGGATCGGTGAGTGGTTCAACGGGATAACGCTGAACACCTTCTGCACCGAGATCGAGCAGCACACGAGCGGGTCGTGGCTGCAGTTCACGATCAGCAACCCCGGGTTGGTGACGCCCGCGAACCCGGTGGCGGCCAAGACGCAGGCGCTGGCGGACATGTTCGCGCTGCTGCAGACGCGTCGCGGCACGAACGCGTTCAACAACGACATGGCCGCGGCGTTCCAGATCGCGGTGTGGGAGATCGTCTACGACTTCAACGCCGAGGCCGGTCGGTCATCGCTGGATATCACGAGCGGGCGGTTTGATGCCAGGAGCACAAACGGGAATCCGCTCGCGGCCGGGATCTCGTCGAAAGTGAACGAGTTCTGGGACGCGATCGGGGGCGGCGCTCGGACGCTTGATGTGTTCGGGTTCCACAACAGCACCGCGCAGGACCAGATCGTGCCGACGCCGGGCGGGCTTGCGCTGGGCGGTCTGGGTCTGATCGCGATGGGTCGCCGTCGCCGCAAGTAAGCGGACCATTCCGGCCATGCCACGTGGCCGAACCTTTCGGAGCCGAGAGCGGACCTGCTCTCGGCTTCTTTCGTGTTCTCGGAGTGTCCGGGTGTGAAGCGGGGCAAGTGCGAGCGTTATCGCGCCGTGCGATCTTCGCGACTTGGCGGGCGTAACGCCCGCCGGACGTTGCGTCGGCGCGGATCCGTGGCCTAATGGTTGCGGAGAAGCACGTCCCCCGCGGTCTGGCGCGAGTTGTTCGGCGCCCGGTCGTCGAGGGTTTGGAGGGATCGAGAGATGAAACTGGCTTTGTTCACCGTGGGCGCGCTCGCGCTCGTGTCTGGTTCCGCGCACGCGGGGATGGTCGAGATGCGTCAGGTCGGGATCGGCCTGGGCGGCGGCGTCCGGACGTCGCTGGGCGGGAACGCTCAGGATGTGTTCGCCGGTCAGATCGCGCACGAGTTCCGCAACGGCGTTGGGACGGGCGTGCAGTTCGACGGGCAGACGATCATGACGTACTGCACCGAGCTGACGCAGCACGTGTCGCAGGACTGGCTGGTGTACGACGTGACTGACATCGCGTCGGCACCCGTGCCGGGCCCGGCGATGGGCGCTGCGAAGGCGGAAGCGATCCAGAACATGCTGTCGCTGCTGGTGTCGGAGACCAACGCCGGCCGCTTCGGGGCCGACATGGCGGCGGGCTTCCAGATCGCGGTGTGGGAAGTGGTGTACGACTTTGATCCCAGCGCCGGCCGCGGATCGGTCGACATCTCGACGGGCGACCTGCTCGTCAATGATGTGGGCGGCGGCGTTCTGAACACGGGGATCGCCGCGAAGGTGAGCGAGTTCCTGGATCACATCGCGATCGCCGGCGTGGAGATCCTGCCGTACGCGTTCGTGAACGAGGGTCGCCAGGACCAGATCATCCCGACTCCCGGGAGCCTTGCGCTCGCGGGGATCGGCGGGTTGCTGATGGCCCGTCGCCGCCGCACGGCCTGAGCGAGGCGGCTGGGCGCGATCCGCTCGGCGCGGCGCGTCTACGATGAAGGCGTGGACGCGCCGCGCGACAACCCGGACGAGA
>JBIPMO010000105.1:0-9345 GCA_044369085.1 Phycisphaerales bacterium | reverse complement strand
AGATCCCCGTTGACAGCGAGCGCTTCACCCCCGGCGCGTTCGGGAGCGCTCCGACCCTCTTCCCCAGAAGGCTCTACTGGTCGCTCGAAGCGGGCGGCTACGCGGGCGAGATCCTGCTCGATCGAGGGATCATCTTCCAGAATCCGAACTTCCTTCTTCGTGACCACTACTGGAGCATCCTCCCCGATGGTGTGCTGATCGAGTCTTCACCCCCGACGATCTTCCACCCAAGCGAGGCGATCCGGGATCTCGGCGGCCAGTTCCGATTCATTGATCGCACCGAAGAAGACGGCGGCATGCCCAACGGGGTCAGGTTCAACTTCACAAACAGGCTCCGCGAGAGGCTCAATGATCGTCCGCCCCCGTTCGGGTTCTTTGGCGATGGCGGAGAGGCCCGCTGGATCGCCCAGATCCGCGAGGCCTTCCTGCGCTGGCAGAACGTCACTTCGCTCCGCCTCGTGGAGGTCGGTGACAGCGGGCAGAACTGGGACCGCTCTGGATTCCTCATCGGCAACGATGCGGTCAACAACGCCGGCCAGGGCGACATCCGCATCGCGATGACCGCGCTCGACGGACCGACGCTCCCCGACGGTTCGGGCGGTGCGCTCCTGGCGTACACCTATCCGACGGGCGCGCTGGAACTCACCGTCGATGTCTTTGATGACAACCGAACCCCCGACAACGTCGAAGACGACATCATGCTCGTCGGCTACCTCGGGAACATCATCCTGGACTCCGAGGAACGCTGGAACGACCAGTCGACTCCCAACCTTTTCTTCATCGTCCTGATGCGAGAGATCGGCACCGCACTCGGCCTCTACCCCGCCTGCCCGGGCACCCCCGCGGAGCCCTTCTCCCTCATGCAGGCTCAGATCTTCAGCACAGGCAGCATCGTCCCCGGCGGCGGCGGCGAGCCATTCCCGCAGCTCTTCTTCGATACCCCGCAGGAAGACGACATCCGAGCGATCCACTATCTCTACGGCGACCGCCTCGAACCGGATGACAGCCTCGCCGAACCCAAGATCATCAACTATGCGCCCAATCCTCAGACCAACGTCTTCACCTTCGCCCCCCACCTGGCGCAGCCCAACAGCTTCTTCTCGACAGTCCCGCTCTCGCCCGATGGTGTGGCACGCCCGGTCCAGATGAGCCTTGCCCAGACCACCGGCCGAGACTCAACCGTTGGTGGCGATGCGCCGGACATCGACACATTCCGATTCGTCCTCCCCGATACCGTGACCACCGCCGACCTCGCCGTCACGATCGAACCCGTCGGGACAAACTTCAGCGAAACCCTCTACAACCCCCTGACCAACTCGTGCGGCACGACGGTTCTTGATCGAATCCCCGTCGCCTACCAGAACCTGTCGTTCGAGATCTCGGCCTTTGACCCTTACACCAACGTCTTCACCCCGCTCATCAGCATCGACGACGGTGTCGCGGGCGAGCCCGAAACCACCGAGATCCCCGTCAGCGCCGGCACATACTTCATCAGCGTCTCGTCCGACGCCCCGACGCCGGTCGACACCGTCCAGCTCTACAACATCACCGTCACGATCACCACGCCGCGCGAGGAAACGGGCGTCGAGTTCTCCAGGCTCGAAGACCTCTCGAACATCGAGTACGCCAAGGACCTGGGCTACTTCGGCTCGAACTCCTCGATCGGTGTCCTCGACGGCGCGCACATCGCCGATTCGCACATCGTCTTCGCCGGTCGCAGCCCGCTGCGGATCAGCTGGCCGGGCGTGCTCCCGGCCGTCACCACCGCGGGCACCCACGCGACCACCGTCGCCGGGATCGCCGCGGGCTCGCAGTTCCTGAACTTCGAGGGCGTCGCCCCCGAGGCGGGCCTCGCATCCGCCACCGTGTCCACCCAGGCCTTCCCAGATGGCACCTTCACCATCAGCAAGAACGCCCTGTACTACGCCCTGTTCTCCCTCACCAGCCGAACCATCTCGGTCTCCGCGGGCCTCGACGGGCCTGTCGGCGTCGTCCTCAGCGCCTTCGGCGCCGGCGGCCGACGGGTCGACGGTGAAGACTCCGTGACACAGGCTTTCGACACCGCCGCGTGGATGACCGGGGTCCCCATCGTCGTCGCCGCGGGCAACAGCGGCCTCTCCGACCGCGGCTTCACCGGCTGCGCGCTCAACGTCCCCGTCGAACAGACCGATCCCGGCCAGCAGTACCTCGGCTCGCGATCCATCGTGAACCCAGCAACGGCTTTCAACGTCATCTCCGTCGGTTCCAGCGGCGAGGTCGATCCCAACACCGTCACCCAGATCCCCGCGGATGCGGAGGACTTCGATCAGATCAACCTCGGCGTATCGAGCCGCGGGCCGATCGACGCCCTGGACCTCGACGCCGCGGGAGCTGCCGTCAGCGCTGGTGTTCGCAACGGCGTCGACATCCTCGCGCCCGGCGCCGGCATCGTCGCCGTTCCTCCCGATTTCACTCCCCCCGGCGGCGGCACCATCCTGAATCCCTGCCTCTACGACGGCCCGACCGCGACTTCTTTCGTCTTCGCGCCTTCGATCGCGCCGGGCGAAGACCCCGAAGCCCCGGCACAGCCCGAGTACTTCGACCTGACCCAGGGCACCAGCATCTCGGCCGCGATGGTCGCCGGTGCGGTCGCGCTGCTCCAGGACATCTCGCTTGATCAGGACCCGCCGCTCCAGAATCACCCCACGGTGCTCAAGGCGGTCCTCCTCAACGGCGCGAGAAAGATGCGCGGCTGGACCAACTCGAACCTGGGCCCCGGCAAGCCCCAGGACAATCGCGACGGCTTCAACCTCAACCTCAATCCCAACCAGGTCATCGTTCAGAACACAATCAACCCGCTCGACCGGGCCCAGGGGGCCGGCGTGATGGATCTCGAGCGAACCATCGAGAACTACTTCACCGGCTACCCGATCGCCACCCCGCCCCAGGCACAGTTCGAGGGGCCTTGGATCGATGTCAACAACATCACGAACTCGAGGGTCCCCACCATCCGCAGACCGACCCCGCCGAACCCCAACGGTGTGCCCAACATCGTGGAACTGAACCAGGTCGACGCGGGCGGCGCCGATGGCCTCGGCTCCGCGGATGCGGTCTCGGTTGACGAGGTCGCCCCCATCGACGATCAAGAGTCTGGAGTCAGCCTGCGGTCGATCACCGCGCAGGATCCCGAGTACCTCTGGGGCGAGCCGCTCCAGTCACGCTACACCGATCAGAAGCTTGGTCGCGGCCCACAGGGCGTTCCGGGGCCCGTCGGCGGGCCGCGCACGCCGTTCGTTCCGCCCGCGACCGGCGGCAGCAACGGTCCGCTCCCGCCCGAAGGGCCCAGCAACGAGCCCCCCGGCCCGCCCGCCGGAATCCCCGGTAACACCAACAACGGTGTCCGCCCGCGCGAGATCGACCCCATCTTCGTCGACCCCATGGGCTGGGACTTTGCCAACATCGATCAGGTCAGCCAGATCGTTCCTCCGGCGGCGCAGGCCGTGAACATCGGCTTCATCGACTACGTCATCAACGTCCCCCTGCTTGGCCCCAGGCCCGACCCGCAGAACCCGGCCGGTGCGCAGCTCGCCCCCGACCGCCTCACGGTCACCCTCTGCTGGCAGCGCGAACTCACCCTTCAGGAACTCAACTTCTCCAACCCCGAGAACCCGAAGATCGGCATCATCGACGCCGCCGAGTTCGACAACCTCGATCTCTTCCTGATCGCGTGCGACTCAAACGGCAACCCCACCGGCACCGCCATCCGCTCGTCGGTCTCCATCTTCAGCCCCACCGAGCACATCTTCACCGACATCCCCCAGTCCAGCCTCTACCTCATCCGTGTCCAGTGGACCGGCACCGTCTACGACGTGCTCAACAAGCGGGCCTTCGCCGAGACCCAGTACGGCCTCGCCTGGCGCGTCGATTTCTCGCCGCGATCAGGCAGCCTCGCCGCCACCGACATGGGAGACCTCATGACCACGCTCGCCGCCTTCGGCACCCGCCCTGGCGACGAGAGCTACAACCTCGAGGCCGACCGCGATTCCAACGGCAAGGTGAACTTCTCAGACCTCACGAACGTCCTGTCCAACTGGAATCCGCCAGCCCGAATCCGCTGAGCAGCACGCCGCCTTCGCGACCAAAGCACACACCCGAGCCCCACGCCTCACGCGTGGGGCTTCTTTCTTTTTGCTCTCAGGCGGGCGGCTCCCAAGTCAGCGAACTGGCACGATCATCGCGTCCCGCTTTGCTCGGGCTTGGGCATCGCGAACGAAGCCGGACCATGCGACGGATCGCCCGGGCCCTTCCGAGGCTCGGCCTTCGCGGCCGCGGCTCGCTCCAGCATCTTCTTGGCGATCGCATCGCGCCCTTCCATGGACATCAGGTGAGCCACCATCGTCCACGCTTCAGCGGATTCATCGCGGTGAGCGTGCGATACGGCCTTGTTCACGAGCCGCCGAAGCTCGCTCGCCGACCCCAAAACCGCCTTGGCATCAAACCCCCGCGCTGCCAGCTCGGCATCTTCGGCGTACGCCCCTACGATCGACGCCTGTGCCTCCACCAACCGGTCCGATCCCAGCAGAGCGATCCCCAGCAGCCGCTGCGCTGTGCGGTCCGCCCGGCGATCGGCCGGCTCCACCGTCGATTCCAGCTCGGCACGCACCTGCAACCGGCGCTCGTACACCACCGCGGCTCGTGGATAGTCACGCAACCGCAGCGCTTCGACCCCCAGATCGATCACCTCAGGCGCCTGCCGCGGCGGTGGCGCTGCAGGCGCAGCCGACCCCGAGGGAGGCATCGCTACGCTCGGATCCAGCCGCCGGCTCACCTCGTTCAGCGGCATCCCGTTGTAAGAGGAGGGCCAATACGCCGCGGGCCGCCCGTACCAGTACCAACTCGACTCGCGCGCCCGAATCGGCGGGCCGTAGTACGGCGGGTAACCGAGCACGATCACCGGAACCCCGTTGATGGCCGTGCCCCAGGGCGGGCTGAGGCTGTATGGCGTTCGCGGGCAGTGGATCCCGATGCCGTTCGGGCCAACAGCCCGAGCATCGACCGAGCTGAACGCGGCCGCGGCGCTCGCCGCCAGAACAAGCCAGATTGGATCCGCTCTTGCCATGACTTTCCGTCCGTCATTCGACCCGCGAACATCCTAGGTGTTCCACGGCGGCCCGAACAGGCCGCGCCCCGGCGCACCCCGCCCCGCCGCCCCGTACAATCCCTTCCCAACGCTCGCCGCGGTCGGCACGGATGCCGTAACCACCGCGACGTCGCACCCCCGACCGGTCAGTTGGGACCCCACACGGAATGATCACCGACTTCCTGACGCGTTTGTGGCCCGATGGCGACCCCTTTGCGGGGTCGGCGCCGCGCGGCAAACCAGCCATCACATCACCCGACCACGGCGACCTTGAGTCCCACTCCGCCGCCGTCGTCTTGGGCTACCGTGCAGATCGACTGGGCATCGCCGTGCCCAACCCGGCGGTCGCCGAGCGCATCGCCACGGACCCGGGCTTCTACGCCGGGTTCGGCGCGATCGATCCGCTCGCCGATTCACTCGAACACGATCTCGCAACAGTCATCGAACTTGGCCTGACGGGCCTCACCATCGCTCCCGCCGATCAGGGCTGCCGCCCGACGCACGAGCGCTGCCGCTACGTCCTCGAATGGGCGGCGGCACGCGGCATGCCGGTGCTCGTCTCCAACCCCGGTCTGACCGACCCACGCAGCATCATGGAGTTCGCTCGACCAAGCCTCTTCGATGAGGTCTGCAGGGACCTCCCCGCGCTCCGACTGGTCCTGGGAGATCTCGGCCGCGCGTGGCTCGATGAGGCTCTGCTCATGTGCGCGCGCCACGAGCGAGTCTTCGCCGAGATCAGCACGATCATCGCCCGCCCCGCCGCGCTGGAATCCGCCCTGTCCGATGCCCACGAGCGTGGTGTGACCCACAAACTGTTCTTCGCGAGCGGGTCGCCCGCGATGACCACGCGCAGCGCCGTCCAGGCCGTCTACGCCCTCATCGGCTTCGGCCGCCACGGCGAGCCGCGCAACGCCGTTCCTCGCGAGGTGCTCCGCTCGATCGTCGAGCGCGACTCGCTCGCGGCGGTCGGCATCGAGCGCCCGGCCCGGGCACGCGCCCTGCCCATCGAAGATCCCGAAACCGCGGAGGCCGCCTCATGGAACTGAGCTTCCGCGCCCGATGCTCGCCACCTTCCGACGCGACCCATGCGCGGCCCATGGCCACGCATTCAAGGGCGCTCGCCGCGGTGCTTTGTGCCGTCGCGTTCGTCCTCCCTGCCTGCACGATGTTCGGCGGCGGGGGGTCTTCCCTCACCATCGCCTCCGATGCCGCCGTCATCCGGCCCGTGGCGGCCACCGCGGTCTACCGGTCGGTCGATGCCAATACCGCCGACATCTTTCTTTCCGACTTCGCGCCCGATTCGCTCGCCGAGCGTCTCTCGATGGGGGCCTCCGGCCCGCCCGGCACCGTCACGCACATCCACCTCTTCGTCGAGCCCAAAGCCGGCCAGACACCCATCGACTTTACCGCGACATCCGCCACCGTGCGACACATCGTCTTCACCGGCACATCCTTCGGTATCTACGGCGGCGGCGGCTTCCTGCTCCCCAGCGATGATGTCGGCGACGCCTCCTTCAGCGGACGCATCAAGCAGGGCACGCTCAAACTCATCCATGCCGAGCCCGGATTCGCCGATCGGCTCGGCCTCTGCGAGATCAGCGGCCGCGTGACCGTGAAGCGTGATGATGCCCAGGCCGAACGGCTCAGCGTGCTGCTCTCGCAGCTGCTCGGAAACTCGATGCGAGCTCAGCGCGCGGCGGGCGCGGCGGCCGCCACCAAGCAGCCGTGAGCGCGTGCTACGCGTGCTCGTCGTACCACCGGTCAACCAGCCCGTGCGCTGCATCGTGATAGATCACGCGCAGAAGCTCCGCCGGAACGCGATGCCCGCGCAGCCGCGGCGATGACATCTCGGTGTACTTGTCCGGCTCGCACATCATCAGGTCCGGGTCGGCGATCGGCGACGGGCCGTCGTACGCGGTCTCGTACTGCACGCGCAGCGCCCAGTACCGGCTCGCGTACAGCTCGAACGCTTCGGCGGGCGTCTTCGATTCGCCGCTCGGCGGGCCGCCCGTGTTCTCGCCTCCAACGTGCGCCTCGCTGCTCACGATGTCAGAACCGAAGATGATCCGCCCGCTGAACTTCTTCTGGAACGCCACGAACTTGTCGCTCGGATGCTTGGAAAGCTCCCGGACCATCCATTTGGTCGCCGAGGTGTCCAGGTGCAGGTTCGGGTGCCGCGACAGCAGACCGTCCAGGAACACCAGATCCTCGGGCCAGCCCCCCATGTGCGCAAGGATCCAGGGCACCTGCCGGTACTCCGCGAGCATCTGCTCGACGGTGGTGTAGTGGTTAGGCTTGGCACCGTACAGGCTCGCATCCTTGTACTTGGTGCTGAACCAGGTATCGGGGTCGGCGATGTGGGCCATGAACATCATGCCCAGGCTGACTGCGTGGTCCATCTGCTTGCGGCGGAGCGGGTTCTCCATGGTGTAGAGCCGCCAGTCGCCCGCCTCGCGGCCGAAGTCGCGGCCGCGCGGGGCGCACCACCACTTCACCATCCGCGCCCCCAGAGCGTGCCACTGGTCCATCGCGCCAAAGAACCCTTCCGATAAAGCGTGCTTCCGGTCCTTGTTGCCGAAGTCAGGAACCGCGATGAACCGGATCGAATCCCCGAGCACCCGCTTCACGGACTGTGCCCACGCGAGCTGCGACATGCTGTAGGTCCGCACCACCCCGTAAAGATCGCGCACTTCCTTGTAGACCTGCGCGGCCCGGTCGCCGTTGATGTGCGAGTGCACATCGATGACGGGCACGATCGGCGCGCCCAGGCGGGCCGCCTCGGCGCGGTAATCCAGATTCAGCAGGTTCGCGGTCGGGTTCACTGGCATGGCGGGATGGTAGGAAGTCTGACCTACCCGATCCGCTCGACGCCGCCCATGTAGGGCCGGAGCGCCTTGGGAACAGTCACGCTGCCGTCGGCGTTCTGGTGATTCTCCAGTATCGGGATCAGCACGCGCGGCGATGCCAGCACCGTGTTGTTCAGCGAATGGCAGAACGTCGTCGGTCCCTTGCCGCTCGCCCCGCCCGCGCGGTACCGCATGTTCAGGCGACGGCACTGATAGTCGTACAGCCGGCTCGCCGAGTGCGTCTCGCCGTACGCGCCGGTGGGGACGCCGTCGCCGCCCACCTCTCCGCGACCGGGCATCCACGATTCGACATCGATCATGTCCGCGTTCTTGACACCCAGGTCGCCGGTGCAGCATTGCAGCAGGCGGTAGGGGATCTCGAGCGCCTGGAGCAACTGCTCGACGATGTCGAGCATCTTGCGGTGCCAGGCCCGGCTCTCTGCCTCATCGGCCTTGCAGATCACCACCTGCTCGACTTTCTCGAACTGGTGGATGCGGTAGAGGCCCGCGGTGTCCCGGCCCGCGGCCCCGGCCTCGCGGCGAAAGCAGGTGCTGACCGTTGCCATCTTGATGGGCAGCGCGGCTTCGTCGAGGATCTCTCCGGAGTAGTAGCCCATCAACCCGACCTCGCCAGTTCCCGTGAGGAAAAGGTCGTGGGCCTCGCCGCGGCGGGTCTCTTCGATCTGATACGTCTGCTCGCGACCGGCTGGAAAGAAGCCCGTCCCGATCATGCACTCCTCGCGCACCACCACGGGCACGCTCATCGCCGTGAACCCATGCTTGTCGCAGATGAAGTCGTACGCGAAACGCAGCGCTGCCTGCTGCAGCCGCATCCCAGGCCCGGTCAGCACGTACGACCGCGACCCGGCCATCTTCACCCCGCGATCGAAGTTCACGAGCCCCAGCCGCTCGCACAGCTCCAGGTGTGGGCGCGGCTTGAACCCGCGCTGACTCTCAAAGCTCCTGGCCGGATCGAACCCCGCCGGGCTCCAGCGGCGCAGCTCCTTGTTGTCATCGCTCGACGATCCGACAGGAACATCAGGATCGGGCGGCAGCGGGACCGTCAGCAGGATCCGTTCCAGTTCGGGGGCCAGCGCCGAGTACCGCGCCTCGGCCGCTGCGGCCTGCTCCTTCAGAGCCGCCGGGCGGGCCTTGAGTTCCTCGATCTGCTTCTCCAGACCGGCCCGCGCATCTTCAGTCGCTGCCTTGAGCTGCCCGCTGAGCTTGCCGAGCAGCGGGCCGGATTCCTTGGCGATCCGGTTCTGCTCGGCGCGCAGCGTCTCGGTCTCGGTCTGCGCAGCGCGGCACTGGCGGTCGAGCTCGAGCAGGCGGTCAAAGTCCACCGCGACGTTCTTCTTGCGAGCGCCATCGATGAACCGC
>JBIPMO010000017.1:0-19343 GCA_044369085.1 Phycisphaerales bacterium | reverse complement strand
GCGCAAGGCTTTCAGGTCGATCATGGGGCGGAGGGTAGCGAGCGCTGCAAGCCCAAGTTGCACCGCGCGGATGCTGCTGGCCCCAACCCGTGCGCTCGCCAAAAAAGCGAAGACCGCCTTTCGGCGGTCCTTGCTTCTGCCACACGTCGGACGAGTCAAGTCCGCGTGCGAGAGGCTTGGTGGCAGGCCTTACCACCATTCCCCCTATGACGAGAAGGTTCCTAGGCCTTCCCATCGACGTGTTTCCCGGGCCGGTCGGCCTGCGACCTTTCCGGTTCCCCGCCCGAACTTTCGCTCGGGCTTGACGTGTTGTCCGCGGCAAGCCGCAGACCTTCCCTCGCGGGCCGATCCCCTTTCGGGCACCGGGCTCCTCTTCTCAACTGGTTGGAACATACCCCAGATCCTGATGGACGCAAGTGATCTCGGAGACACTTCGCGCTCTTTTTGCGCGCATATCGGACCAGATTCGGTGAGGATCGCCCTAACACCTGTTTGCATATGGGAAATTTGGCGGTCGGGCCCAGCCAAGGCGCACGTCAGCGGCCGGGCTCAACACCGGGCTTCACCGCCCAATGCATCTTCCGCACCAGCGTGGACCAGTAGTTCGAATCGGGGTTGCGGACCAGCCGGATGCTCGCTGGGTGACTCCGAAAGGTGACCTTGTCCCCCTGCAGCAGCCGAACGTGAACCTGGCCATCCAAAACGAGGGTGGTCCCGCCATCGCCGCCCGGGAACCCGTTGGCGCGCCGCAGTTCCAGCGTGATGCTGCTGCTCGGCGGCAGAACGATCGGCCTGAACGAGAGCGAGTGGGCCGCGAGCGGCGTGATCGACATGCACCGCACATCGGGCGAGACGATCGGCCCGCCCGCGGACACCGAGTACGCCGTCGACCCGGTCGGGGTCGACACGATGATCCCATCGCCGCGAAGCGCCGGCCCGGGCTGGCCATCGATCTCCAGTCCCAACTCGATCATTCGGAAGGGCGGGCCCGCGGTGATGACGCAGTCGTTGACCGCGGGCTCGGAGAACACCACGGCCTCGGTCTGACGCGAGAGGTCACGCAGGACCTCGGCGTGAATCAGCATCCGCGGGCGAATGTCCAGCGGGCCATCTCCCAGGAGCAGCGCCGCGTGACGCTCGAACGCCTGCAGGTCGAACTCGGCCAGGAAGCCCAGATTCCCGAGGTTGACACCGATGATCGGCAAGTCAAGAGCCAGGCAGCGCCGCGCCTGAGCAAGAAATGTCCCGTCGCCGCCGAGCACCATGATCACATCAGCGGGCGGAGGCGGGGTCTCGAACGGGGTGGAAACAGCATCGAGCTCGCCCGCGATCCTTCCGAAACGCTCGATCGTCGCGCGCACCTGGGGCAGCGCCTCGATGACCAAAGGCTTGGAGCGGTTCACGAGCAGCAGGACGGAGCGGGGCATGGCCTGTTGTCGAGTCGTTGAACGGGATCAGTCGCACGCAGAGGGGTGGGGGGGCTTGAACTCGCTGTCGCCGAAACAGAGCCCGAAGGCGAAGAACCGTGCGTCCATCGCCTACAGACAGGAGATCGGATCGTTGCGGGCCGCGCTCAGGCCCGCGCCGGGATGTTCGCCTGCTTGACCTCGACCACCGGGCGGTTGCCCGCGATGGCGGGGGACTTATCAGCGGCCTTGCGAATCGTCGCGGCGATGGTCGCCTGATCCAGCCCAGCCTCGGCGAGCTGGTCGGTCCGCCCGTCCTGATAGATCCACCCATCAGGCAGGGCCATGCGGGTGATCAGGCCCGCGTTCAGCCCCATGTCCGCCGCGGCCTCGACCACCGCGGCCCCGAACCCGCCGTGCGGCCCGTGATCTTCGATCGTGACGATCGGGACGTTTCGCGACAGCAGCGAACGGATGAGCGCGGCATCCACCGGCTTGGCGAAGCGCGCATCGTAGAGCGAAACGCGGAGCTCGGGCCCGAACTGGGGCAGCGTGTTCATCGCGCTGATGACCATGGTGCCAAAGGCGAGCACCGCGACATCGGGACGCTCGTGCTCGACGATGGCTCGGGCCTTGCCCAGTTCGAACGGCGGGCACGGCTTGTCGGTCAGGGCGTTCGACACGTTATCGCGCGGGTAGCGGACGGCCGACAGGCCGGTGTCGTAGGTGCGCATGAACTCGAGCGCGGCCTTGAGCGAGGGCTCGTCGGCCGCGGCCATGATCGCGGCCTGGGGCAGCACGCGCAGGATCGATACATCGCAGAAGCCGTGGTGCACCGCCCCGTCGCCGCCGACCAAGCCGGCCCGGTCGAGGCAAAGCCTCACGGCCAGGCCCTGGAGCGAGACCTCCTGGAACGCCTGATCGAAGGCGCGCTGCACAAAGGTCGAGTAGACCGCGAAGAAGGGCTTCCAGCCGGTCTTGGCCAGCCCGGCCATCATGTCCAGAGCGTGGCTCTCACAGATCCCGGTGTCGAACGAGCGCTCGGGGAACTTGGCGATGACCTTATCGACCCCGGTGCCGCCGGGCATCGCGGCGGTGCAGGCCAGGACCTTGTCATCCTTGGCCATGATCTCGCACATCGCATCGCCGAAGGCGCTGGTGAACGACCGGCCTTCCTTCTTGATCTCGACGCGGCAGGAGTCCGGGTCGTAGTTGAACGCGGCGGGAGAGTGGAAGGTCGTCGCGTCGCCCTCGGCGAACTGGTAGCCCTTGCCCTTGACGGTCTTGACGTGCAGCACCATCGGGCGATCAAAGTCGCGGGCCTCGGAGAGGAACTCGATGAGCGTGGGGAAGTCGTGACCGTCGATCGGGCCGACGGTGACAAGCCCGAAGTGCTCGAACCACGCGTCCTCGCAGAACGCCGCCTTGGCCGCCTCGCCCATGCGGTGGTAGGCATCGCCCACAAGCGACCCGCCGGGCATGCTGTCGAGCATCCGCTTGGCGGCCTTCTTCATGTCGCCGTAGAGCGGGTTGATCCGCAGGCGGTCGAAGCAGCCCGCGAGCGCGCCCTGTGGCTTGCTGATCGACATCCCGTTGTCGTTGAGGATGACCAGGAACTGGCGCTTCAGCGTGCCGGCTCCGTTGAGCCCTTCCATCGCGAGCCCGTTGACGATCGAGGCATCACCGATGATCGTGACCACGCGGCGACCCTTGGGGTTCGCCTGCGGGTCAAACCCCTCACCGTTGAGCGAGTCGCCGCGGGCCATGCCCACGGCCGTCGAGATGCCCGTCCCGGCGTGCCCGACCGAGAAGAGGTCGAACGCCGACTCACGCGGCTCGGGGAACCCCGCCATCCCCTTGCGGGTGCGCAGGTTCGCGAGCAGGGGCAGCCGCCCGGTCAGCAGCTTGTGCGGGTAGCACTGGTGGCCGACGTCAAAGAGCAGCCGGTCTGACCCGAAGTCAAAGACATAGTGGAGCGCGATGGAAAGCTCGACCACGCCGAGGTTCGGGGCCAGGTGCCCGCCGACCTTCGAGACCTGGTTGAAAATGGCCTCACGAACCTCCTGAGCGAGGATCGGGAGCTGTTCGAGAGTTAAGCGCTTTACGTCGGCAGGTCCGTTGATGGTCGGGAGCAATGGCATCCGTGACTCCAAATCGAGGTGCTGCCTCGTGGGGGGAGTATACGGCGCAATCTTCGCGCCCGTAACTCAGGTTCTGTGCCCGGTCGGGCGGGAGTTATCTGGTCCTGACCGCGAGGTAGTCGCAGACGATGCGCAGGGCATCGGCGGCCGGGCCGAAGGCATCGACCGACGCGTGGGCCAGACCGCGCAGTCGCTCGACCTCCTGCCGACACTTCGAAACCCCGAACACGCCGGGGTACGTGAGTTTGCCGGCCTCGATGTCTTTACCTGTCTTTTTGCCGGTGTGTTCGGCCGATTGTTCGACGTCGAGCAGATCATCGACGATCTGGAACATCAGCCCGATCGACTCGCCGTAGGTCGTGATCGACGCGACCGCCTTGTCATCGCGGCGACCGGCGCGGCCCAGCGCGGCGATCACACCCATCCGGCAGGATGCGCGGATCAGCGCTCCGGTCTTGTCGCGGTGGATGAGCGCCACACGCTGATCGCTCGGCACTTCGGGGCCGAACCCGCCGAGGGTGTCGAGCACCTGACCGCAGATCATGCGCGTCGTGCCCAGAGCGAGTTCGCGGCAGAGCAGCCCGGCCAGCGCGGGGTCGTGCTTGTCGGTCAGCACCTGGAAGGCGGTGGACATCAGCCCGTCGCCCGCGAGAATCGCCATCGCCTCGCCGTGCTTCTTGTGCAGCGTCGGTTGCCCGCGGCGGAGCTCATCATTGTCCAGAGCGGGCAGGTCATCGTGGACCAGCGAGAAGGCGTGGATCATCTCGACCGCCGCTGCGGTCGGGAGCATCGGCTCGAGCGGTGCCCCCAGCGCCGCGCCGGCGTGGATCACCAGCAAAGGGCGCAGCCGCTTGCCCCCGCCCAGCAGCGCGTACTTGGATGCGTCCAGCAGGTTGGCGGGCAGCCCGAACTCTTCGAGCGCCCGGTCCATGAACCGCTCGACCGCCTCGGCGGGCGCTGTCACGTGGGCCGGGATCGAGTTGGGATCGCTGGGGACACGCACTTGGACGGCGGGGTTGGCTTGTAGCTGGGTCAATCGGGGCTCCGGGGCGATGGGCGGAGAGTATAGATCGCGCCGCCAATGAAAGCCGCCCCGGAGGGATGCTCCGGGGCGGCGGTCAGCGTTCTAGGTTGGATTCAGGGCCGGCTTAGCCGAGAAGCTGCAGAGCGGCCTGGGGCTGGCTGTTGGCCAGCGAAAGGATCTGCTGGGCCGAGGACGAGAGGATCTGGGCTCGCGTCAGGTTGGCCGTCTCGCTGGCGAAGTCCGAGTCACGGATCACCGACTCGGCGGCGGCGGTGTTCTCGGCGGCGACACCCAGGCTTCGGATGGTGGCGCCGATGGTGTTCTTCTGGAAGGCACCCAGCCTGCCGCGGAGGGACGAGACCTCACGGATCGAGTTCTCGACCACCCGCTGCGCATCGCCGACGTTGCCGTTGACGACGTTCAGGTCGCGGCCTGCGCCAAGGTCGGCGAGGTAGTAGGTGCTGCTGCCCTCATCGACGCGGCCGAGGTTGCGGACCTGGACGTTGCCGATGCCCAGGCTGACCTTGCCCGCGATGTCGACGCGGCCCGCGAGCTGGAAGTCGGCCCCGCCGCCGCTGATGGTGAAGGCGGTGAGGGCGCCCAGTCGCTGGGCCTCGGCGTTCGACCCGGTGCCCGTCTTGAGGTCGATCTCGACATCCAGGAAGTCGGTGTTGATGCGGGCGCGGGTGCCGTTGGTCGTGGCGCTGATGCCGTTGATGGTCGCCGAGACGTCCTGCCCGTAGTCGGTGACCTTGACGTTGGTCGAGGAGAACAGGGTGCGGTCGGCGGGCGCGGAGGAGACCTTGGCGGCGTTGGAGTTGGCGTCCTGGAGCTCGTAGACACCCGCGTTGGCCGCCGAGGTGTTGATGCCGCCGGCGTTCACGACGCGGACCGAGACGAACTCGGTCTCGCCGAACTCGACTGACTTGAGAGCGATGCCCGACACGCCGCCCGAGGCCGCGCCCGAGAGGGTCGCCTCGACGCCGGTCACGTCGCTGAAGGAGTTGATGGCGTCGACGACCGAAGCGACCGTGGTGCCCGAGGCGAACGAGAGTTCTCGCGAACCGTTGGCGCCGGTGACCTCGATGACGAAGCGGCTGTTCTGATCGGTGAGGTTCAGGTTGTTGGAGCCGAACGAGAGGTAGAAGCCCGCGACCTGAGCCGAACCCGTGACGACCACATCGACCTCGCGGGTGTCGCCGTAGTTCAGCTTCGCGCCGTTGACGCGGAAGGACGAGACGTTGGAGTTGATCCCCTCGGTGGTGAAGTCGAGGTTGCCGTTGAGGAGCTTGATCCCCTGGAAGGAGGTCGAGGAGGCGACGCGGTCGATGGTCTGGATGATCGAGTCGATCTGGAGCTGGTTGGCCTCCTTCTCTTCGCGGGAGAGGCCCTGCTCGTTGGCGGTCTGGGTGACCAGCGACTGAAGTTCGGTCAGGAGCGAGGACACCTCGTCCAGGCCGCCTTCGGCGATGTTCACGACCTGATCGGCGCGCTCGGCGTTGCTGACGGCGCCGGAGATGGCGGACTTCTCGGCTCGCAGGTTCTGCGACGCGATCAGGCCTGCCGGGTCGTCCTTGCCGCGGTTTACGCGGAGGCCCGTGCTGAGGCGCTCGAGCGAGTTCGCCAGGGTCTTGTTGTTGCTCCCCAGGACGCGCTGAGCAATCTGCGATGTGACGTTGGTGTTGATCCGGCTCATGAATGATCTCCGCGACCGCGGACGCTTCTCTGGTGCGGTCACCGACTGTCTCTCGCGCCCGGGCCGCATCTCCGCGGCCCGCGATCGCTCGGTTGTCCCGAGGGGCGCTCCATGCCCGCTCGTGTCGCGGATCTCGGACCGGTTGTTCCCGGGCCGAAACTCCGCGAGCGTGCATGCAGATCGGCGCAGGCTCTCGGGCCTTGAACATGAGCCGAGAAAAACACCAGCGATAACTTCTTTGCGCGCCGTCACGAACGGCACTTGTTCTCACACCCGCACCCCGCGCCGCCCACACGCCCGAGAAAATCGCCCGCACGAGCGTTTGCGCTCCGACCGCCCGCGCCCGACATGAAGCAGGTTCATGTTCGGGTGCGATCAAGATTTTTCAGCGCGCGCTCGCGACCCGGTGGCCTTGACCCCGCCGACCGTGCTGTAGACTGTTCAGGCCTCGCTCGGGGTGATCAACGCCGCGGGTGAAGCAATCGGTACGGAGGGGAGAGAGCCCCCCGCTGCAGCAAGTAAAGCGCTTTATCCGCACGCGGAGCGCCGTCGCTTCGCGCTCCACAGGAGTTTCAGTGATGCGCAACGTCTTCGGGCTTGCATTCCTGGCTTTCACCGCCGTCATCGCGGCACCGGCCCTCGCCGTGCCCGCATTCGTCTTTCACAACCCGACGCAGCAATCCTTCGGCGAACCCGCGGGCACCACGATGCGCGAGCCCGATGTGGCGCGCGAGGGCGACCCGGTCGTCATCTACCTCAAGACGGGCCCGTCGTTCACCTACAACAACGTCGTCGTCTACTACACGACCGATGGAAGCGTCCCCTCGGGCGCGTTCGGTGTGCCCGCCGGAACCACCCAGGTCCTGCGCAGTACTTCCGGCGGGATGACCTTCGTCCGCAACGAGCCGGGCATGAGCGGCAACGACGACTGGTGGCGCGGAACCCTGCCCGTCGAGTCGCGCGACTATGACAGGCGCGTCCGCTACAAGCTCAGTTCCTTCGACTCCGGCGGTGGGGCCGAGGTTTTCGCGGGCGGCGGCGCGGGCACGACCTTCGAGTTCACCAACAAGCTCGCATGGCCCGGCGCCGGCTTCGGCGCTGCCAACCCCGCTCTGGGCTATCCCCCCGTCCACCACTGGAAGGAAGAGGGCGTTGTCGGCAACAACTACATCAACGTCATGATCGATCAGAACGGGTCGCTCTACGACGTCTACTACCCCTCCGCCGGCGCGGTGCAGGGCATGGCCACCAAGAACGAGGGCTATGACGACGGCAATCGCGACGAGTTCCCCAACTGCCTCACCCCCGAGAAGCGCGGGCAGATGAACGTCAACTTCGGCACCTTCGGCCTCCGCGTCGGGGGCACCACCTACTGGGCCTCCAATCAGTCCGGCACCGCTTACACGAACATCGACCAGGACTACATCGCCGAAACAAATGCCATCGTCACCACCGGCCGCCTCGTTCAGGCCGGCCAGGACCTGACCGTCACCCAGTACGACTTCTCCCCCAAGGGGACCGATTACCCGCTCGACGACAGCGGCAACCCCAACCGCGGGCTCTACATCAAGCGCGTGCTCATCACCAACAACGCGCTCACCCCCGCATCGGTCAACGCGTACTACTACGTCGACTGGGCCCTCAACGGCGGCGACAACTTCGACGGCACCTTCACCGACGCCACCCGCGGCGCGATGGTTGCCTACGACAACACCGCTCGCACCGTGAACAGCGGCAACGGCTGCGGCGGCGAGTACAACCCCACCACGTTCCCGAGCTACACCAAGAACGTCTCGGTCTACCTCGCCGCGGCGATGAAGATCCTGGCCTCGCCCTCGGCATCGGGCGGCGCCTTCGCCCGCGACTTCTGGTCCGACACCTCCGCCGACCAGGGGCTGGGCTGGGTCGGCACCAAGCTCGACATCGGACCGCTCGAGACCAAGGAGATCGACATCATCATCGCGGGTGGCTTTGACAACTTCGCCAACGCGGCCGGCACCTACAACTTCCAGATCGATAACGCCCTGGACTGGTGGAACATCCAGTCATCGAGCACCCTGCAGCTCCAGACCGAGCAGCATTGGCGCAACTGGCTGGCCCAGGGCGTGAAGTTCACCAGCCCGGAGTCCCGCTACAACGACACGTACAAGCGCGGCCTGCTCGGCACCGCGCTGCACCTTGACGGCAAGAACGGAGGCATCATCGCGGGCATGCACAACGGGGCCTACCCCTATGTATGGCCGCGGGATGCGGCGTGGGCGGCCATCACCCTCGCGCGGACCGGCTTCGTGGGCGAGGCCAAAGAGATCTTCCGCTTCCTCCGCGACATCGCCTTCCGCGATGTCGAGGGCTGGGGCCGCAAGGGCTTCTGGAAGCAGAAGTACACCACCGATGGCTACACGGCCTGGGGCAACCCGCAGGTCGATGAGACCTCGTGCTACCCCTGGGCAGTCAAGTACATCTACGACGTGACCGGCGAGGTCCCCTTCCTGCTGGAGCACTACGACGAGGTCTACGAGGCCGGCCTCGCGTCGAGCCAGGACAGCACCTTCGACAACCGCCTGCGCTACGAGGAGAGCGTCGCGCTCATGTACTCGATGAGCATCTGGGAGGATGCCTTCGACGTGTTCACCTACTCCAACGCGTCGGTGATCCGCGGGCTCGAGGACGCGGCCCAGATCGCCGACATCCTCAACAACACCTCCTGCCCGGGCGGCCCCAACAACTGCGGCTACCACACCGACCGCAACCTGTTCAACGGCCGCGCCGCCACCATCCGCGCGGGCGTCGAGTCGCGCCTGCTCTGGAACGGCGAGAACACCGACATCTCCCAGGCGGGCATCGTCTACCCCATGTACATCTACCCCGCCGGGCACCCCCGAGCCGAACTGGTCTTCGACCGTTTCAACGGCGTCGCCACCGATGCCTTCGGCAACAACCACCCCATCGTGCAGTTCGGCGCGGTCCCCGAGTGGACCGGCCTGATCAACCGCTACTGGGGCGACAACTATTGGAACGGCGGCCCCTGGTTCCTGTCCACGCTCTGGTACGGCTCCTATTACGCGCTCCGCCAGGACATCACCCCCGGCACCGGCGATATCGACAACTTCAAGTACCGCTTCGACCGCACCCTCGACTCCCTCGGCCCTGTCGGCCTGGGCGCCGAGCAGATCGCCCGCAACTCCACCATGGTCTACCCTGATTTCGCGCTGCAGACCGCCTACCCCAACGCCTGGGAATCGATGTCCTTCCTCACCGACAGCGCCATGCTGTTCCTGGACTGGACCCCCGATGCCGATGGCAACACCCTCAAGATCCGCCCGAAGCTGCCCTCTTCCTGGCCCTTCATGAGCTACGAGAACATCCGCATGGGCGCTCACCGAGTGGATGTGCGGGTCGAACGCAACGCCGACGGGATTTTCCACACCTTCACCAACAGGACCGGCCTCGCCCTCAGCGTCGACACGGTTCTGCGGCACGCGACGGGCAGCCCGGCCTGCGCTGTCGTGCGCAACGGCCAGACCGTCGCCCACAGCTTCAACTCCCAGTTGAACACCGCTCAGGTCAGCGCCGCGCTCGAGCCCGGCGCGAACGCGGTCACCGTCATCGCGGTCCTCAACCGACTGCCGGGCGATGTGAACCGCAACGGGTCGGTCGACTTCGCGGACATCACCGCTGTGCTCGCCAACTTCGGCGCCGCGGGGACGCCCTTCTCCGGCGCGGACGCGACGGGCGACGGTTCGGTTGCGTTCTCGGACATCACCGCGATCCTGGCGACCTTCGGCGCCGCCTGCCCCTGAACCTGCTTATCGCTCGGGATCGGACACGACCCCATCCGCCAGAACGAGTGGAAATCACCCCGCGGGGCCGATCGTGCGTCGGCCCCGCGGCTCGTTTTTCCCCGGTACGGCCGCGCAGCCAAAGTCGGCGAATGGACGGTTCGATGGTCGGAGGGTCGCGTCTCTCCATGACGAGCGGGCGCGACTCCCGTGCGTTGTGTTGCGCGGGACGAAACCCAAGGAGGTTTGCATGACCCGCGCTGAAACCGCCACCAACCACGCCGCCGCCCTCTCCGCCGACGATGCCGGGGGCAGCGAGTTGCTCCAGCTCGTGACCTTCGTCGTCGGAACCGAGGAGTTCGCGGTCCCGATCCTCAGCGTGCAGGAGATCAACCGCATGATGCAGATCACCCGGGTGCCGCAGAGCCCGCCCTTTGTCGAGGGGGTGATCAACCTGCGCGGCAAGATCATCCCGGTCGTCGACCTCCGCAAGCGATTCGGCATGCAGATCGACGCCGACAACGCCGACAACCGCATCATCGTGGTCGAGGTCGGCGGCAGGGTCATCGGCTTCACCGTCGACCGCGTCAACGAGGTGCTCCGCATCCAGTCCTCGATCGTCGAGCCCCCGCCCTCCATGGTCTGCGGCATCGACAGCGAGTACGTCCAGGGGGTCGGCAAGCTCGAGGACCGCCTGCTGATCCTGCTCGACCTCGGCCGCCTGTTCAACGCCGGCGACCTCGAGGGCGCGGCCGCCCTGGCCGCCGCCGCCTGAGCCGTTCCGACTTCCGCACGCTTGAACCAGAGACACGATCCCCCCCTCGGGGACACGGAGCGCCCATGCCGGCCACGCTGCTGACGATGAACCCCAAGGAGTTTGCCGACCTGCGCACGATCATCTATCAGCGCAGCGGCATCCATTTCCAGGACAGCAAGAAGTACGTCCTCGAGTCGCGCCTGGCGCGGCGGCTCGAGGAACTCAACATGGACTCGTTCGCTCAGTACATCCAGTTCCTCTCGATCGGCCCGTTCCAGAGCGACGAGTTCCAGGAGATGTTCAACCGCATCACCATCAACGAGACCTCGTTCTTCCGCAACGAGCCCCAGCTCGACGTGTTCGAGGGTGTCGCCCTCTCCAAGCTGCTTGAAGCCCGGGCCAAGACCAGACGCCTGCGGATCTGGTCCGCCGCCTGCTCGACCGGCGAAGAGCCCTACACCATGGCGATGCAGATCCACCGCACCCTTGGGGTGCGCATCGCCGACTGGCACATCGAGATCCTGGGCACCGACATCAGCGAGCGCTGCCTGCTGGCCGCCCAGAAGGCCCGCTACTCATCGTTCTCCTTCCGATCAGTCAACCCGCTGATCCAGAAGCGCTACTTCAAGGAAGAAAAAGGCGAGTTCCTGCTGGACCCGACCATCCAGTCGATGGTCAACTTCGAGCTCCACAACCTCAAGGACACCCTGGCCGCGCGCCGCCGCGGCCTGTGGGACGTCATCTTCTGCCGCAACGTCATGATCTACTTCGACGACGACATGAAGCAGCGCGTCGTGCAGTCGTTCTACGAGAACCTCGCCGACGACGGCTACCTCTTCATCGGCCACAGCGAGACCCTGCGCACGCTCAAGGTCCCGTTCGTCCCGCTGCCCACCCCGCAGGCCTTCGCCTACACCAAGGGGAAGGAGGCCCCAGGTGGCTGAGGGCGCTGATCCGAACCTCCTGCAGGACTTTCTCACAGAGTCGGGCGAGCTGGTCGAGATGCTCGACGCCGACCTCGTCAAGCTCGAGAGCGACCCCGACTCGCGGATGCTGCTCGACGGCATTTTCCGTGCGCTGCACACGATCAAGGGCGCCGCGTCGTTCCTGAGCCTGCCGGAGATCACCACCTTCGCGCACGCATCGGAGGACGCTCTCAACCGGCTCCGCAAGGGCGAGGCCGAGGTGAACGCCCAGGTCATCGATGCGCTGCTCCGCAGCGTCGATGTCGTCAAGGGGATGCTCGGCGAGCTGGGCACGGGCGTGCCGATCACGCCGGGGCCCGACGATCTGGTCCACGTCCTGCACCAGATCGCCGAGGGCAAGATCGGCGCCGTCGCCACGGCGGTGGGTGGGGCGGGCTCCGTGGCTGCGCTGCCCGCCGCGCCGGCGCAGTTCAAGAGCGAGTTCGGGCCGTTCCGCCCGCTCGTCATGAGCAGTGAGAAAGCCGACCTGCTGCCGGGCATGCGCGATGAGTGCCGCGCCGCCGCCGCCGCGTGCGAGGCCGCCGCGGCTCTGGCGAAATCAGGCGACATTCCCACCGCGGCCGCCAGGATCGAAGAGACACGCGCCGCGCTCGTCCCCACCGTCGAATACTTCGGCTTCGAGGGGCTGCTCCGACTCATCGAAGCGCTTCCCGACCACGCGGAGAACGCGCCCTCGCTGCGTGCCGCGAGCCGAATGCTCGCCGCCTTCGCCGCGGGTATCGAAGCGAACCAGGAACTGGCCTGGACCGACGACGATGTCGGCCGCTTCCTTGCGGAGGGCGCGCCCGATCAAGGTCACGAGCCTGCAGCGAGCGCGCCGGCCATTCCCGAACCGGCGGCCGAGAAGAAGCCCGAGCCCAGGCCCGATGGAAAGCCCGATGCCAAAGGCGACGCCAAGGCCGACACCTCCGCCGAGAGCACCGTGCGCGTCGAGGTGGCGCGTCTGGAGTCGCTGCTCAACCTCGTCGGCGAACTGGTCCTGACCAAGAACCAGGTGATGTCCATCGCTCGCCAGCTCCGGGGGCTGAACCTTGCGCACGATGTTCTTGAGACCGTCACCGGCGTGAGCGGCCAGCTCGACCGCCTCACCAGCGAGCTCCAGGTCGGCGTCATGCGCACGCGCATGCAGCCCCTCTCCAAGCTCTTTGGCCGCTACCCGCGCGTCGTCCGCGACCTCGCTCGCGTGACCGGCAAGCAGATCGACATCCAGATCTTCGGCGGCGACACCGAGGTCGACAAGGGGGTCCTCGAGGCGCTCGCCGATCCGATGGTCCACATCCTGCGCAACAGCGCCGACCATGGCATCGAGATGCCCGAGGCCCGCGTCAATGCCGGCAAGTCCCCCGAGGGGACCATCCGCGTCTCCGCCGAGCACCGAGGCGGGCACGTCCGCGTCGAGATCGCCGATGACGGCAAGGGCATCGACCCCGAGGTCATCGGCCCCAAGGCCGTCGAGAAGGGGGTCATCACCCCCGAGCAGCTCTCGGGGATGTCGCCGCAGGAAATCGTGAACCTCATCTTCGCCGCCGGCTTCAGCACCGCCGAGAAGGTCAGCGACCTCTCCGGCCGCGGTGTGGGCATGGATGTGGTCCGCACGAACATCCAGAAACTCGGCGGCAACGTCTCGATCACGAGCTTCAAGGGCAAGGGCACGGCCATCGAGGTTCTGATCCCGCTCACCGTGGCCATCCTGCCCGCGATGATGGTGGGGGTCGGCAAGCACCAGTACGCGGTGCCGCTGGCCAGCGTCGTGGAGATCGTGCGCCTGTCGGACACCGCCAGGCACACCGTGGCCGGCAAGGCGGTCATGCGCCTTCGCGAGCAGGTGCTGCCGCTGATCGACATGCCCGCCCGGTTAGGGGACGAGCGCGCCCAGGACGGCAAGCGATTCGCCGTCGTCGTCGAGGTCGGGCAACAGCGAGCGGGCCTGATTGTCGATGACCTTGTGGGTCAGCAGGAGGTTGTCATCAAGCCTCTGGACGACTCGTACACCGCCGGGGGGCCTTTCAGCGGGGCCACCATCCGCGAGGACGGCGACGTTTCGCTCATCATCGACGCCACGGCGCTGATCCGCGGCGTGCACGCCGAATCCGCCTCATCGTGACCCGAACAGGAGCTACCCACGTGGACAGCAACGACATCCTCCCGTTCATCAAATCCACCAGGAACACCTTCGAGACGATGTTCCAGATGAACGTCGAGTGCGGGGCGCCGGAGATCAAGAAGACCGACACCCCGACCTACGACGTCTCGGCGATCATCGGCATGTCCGGCGACGTCGAGGGTTCGGTGGTCCTGTCGTTCCCCATGGAAACCGCGCGCCGCGTCGTCGCCGTCTTCACCGGCGCCGAGGCCCCCGAATCCAAGGAAGACTTCGCCGACGCCGTGGGCGAGATGGTCAACATCATCGCCGGCGGCGCCAAGGCCCAGTTCAAGGGCAAGAGCGTCAACATCTCCTGCCCCAGCGTCGTCATGGGCGCAAGCCACGCCGTCTACGGCGCCAAGGACGTCGTCTGCGTGAAGATCCCCTGCACCTGCGATTGCGGCGAGTTCTGCGTCGAAGTCGCCACCAAGCCCAACACCAAATCCGCCGTTCCCAGCCTGTCGGCCGCCGCGTCAGCCTGATGCGCCCTGCACGGAGAGCACTCCATGAAAATCCTGCTTGTTGACGACTCCAAGACGATGCGCAACATCCAGAAGTCGATCCTCGCTCAGATGGGACACACCCAGATCGAGGAAGCCTGCGACGGACTGGATGCGCTCTCCAAGGTGGGCTCGTTCGCCCCCGACCTCCTCCTGGTCGACTGGAACATGCCCAACATGGACGGCCTGACCTTCGTCAAGCAGTTCCGCTCCAAGGGCTGCAAGACCCCCATCATCATGGTCACGACCGAGGCGGAGAAGACCCGCGTCATCGAGGCCATCAAGGCGGGCGTCAACAACTACGTCGTCAAGCCGTTCACACCGGATGTGCTCAGCCAGCGCATCGAAGAGACCCTCGCCAAGGTCGGCGCCCCGGCCTGACCCAAGGCAGCAGAGGTCACGTCATGCCAGCCACGGCAGACAAAATCACGACGCCGCGCGAGCCGCAAGCGAGCGCGGCGTCGGCACGTTCCGGAGAGCCCGTGCCCTCCGACACCACCGTCGAACACCGCCAGACCGTCGCCGATGGGCAAGAGGTCGCCTGCCCCGGGGCGCTCGTCGTCGAGGGGCTCATCGGCGCAGCACGCGCCGTCGCGGCCGGAGAGATCCATGCGCCGGCGGGCGTACGCGGGCACGCGGGCAACCCGGCAACCCTCACCGCGGGCGACGGGCTCCGCGCGCGGTTCCTGGACACCGCCGATGTCACCGTCGCGGGTGCGCTTGAACTTGAGAGCCACGCCTCCGGATCAAGGCTCATCGTCGACGGAGTGGTCGACTGCCCGGAGGCAACCATCGTCGGCGGGCTCTTGCGCGCCGCTCGCCGCGTCCGGATCGGGACCCTCGGCAGCGAGGCGGGCGTGCCGACCCGCATCATCTTCGGCGAATCGGCCATGCTCGACCACATGCTCGCGGAGCTCGATCAACTCGCCGAAACCTCGACCTCGATGCGCGATGCCAGCAAGAAGAAGCTCCAGCAGCTCTCCCAGCCGGGGCGCATCCTCACCTCGGATGAAAAAGAACAGCACACCGGCCTCTCGCTCGAGGTTCACACGCTCGAAGGCCTCTGCGCCAAGTGTGCCCTGGCCATCGAGAACGCCATCGCCCTGAAGGGTGCGTACTACGAGCCCGAACTTCGCGTGGAGAAGGCCCTCCACGCCGGGGTGATCCTCCAGTCCCGGGCCGTGGCCATGAAACTCAAGCAGACCCTCCATGGCCCGCTCCGCGTGACACGCGAGCACAAGGGCGCCCTCATGATCGCTGTCGGCGAGGGCGCACCCACCGAGCCTCTCCTCAGATACGCCGAACCCGTCCCCGTCACCCACGAGGCCTGACCCGCCATGAACCAGCCCAACCCCATCAAGGTGCTGATCGTCGACGACTCCGCGTTCATGCGCAAGGCGGTCGCCTCCATGCTCAAGAACGAGGAAGGCATCCAGATCGTCGGCGAGGCCCGCGACGGGCAGGAGGGCCTCGAACTCGCCGCCAAGCTCCGCCCGGATGTGATGACCCTCGATGTCGAGATGCCACGTCTCGACGGCCTCACCGCCCTGCAGAAGATCATGGCCGAGTGCCCGACGCACGTCATCATGCTCTCATCGCTCACCACGGCCGGATCGCACGCCGCGATGACTGCGCTCAAGCTCGGCGCCGCCGACGCCATGGCCAAGGATGCCTCGCAGGTCTCCTTCACGATCACCGCCCTCAAGGACGAGCTGGTGGCCAAGGTCCGGGCCCTGGGCGCTTCGCGGAAGCCCGCCGCTCGCAGGCCCGGTGCCACCAAGATCTCGATCGCGCCGACCGACATCCCGCGCTTCAAGCCCGCGCAGTTCGAGCTCATCTGCATCGGCAGCAGCACCGGCGGCCCCCCGGTTCTTGAGGCCATCCTGACTGCGCTCCCCGAGACGCTCCACCCGCCCATCGTCGTCGCCCAGCACATGCCCGAGCTCTTCACGCGATCGATGGCCGAGCGGCTCAACGATGCATGCAAGCTTCGAGTCGTCCACGCCTCCGACGGCATGAACCTCGAACCACGCACCGTCTACATCGCCCCCGGGGCCAAGAACGCCCACATCCGCCGCCACGGGCCGACCCGGCTCACCCTCGAAATCAACCGCGACCCCGCGGGGACGATCTATTTCCCGAGCGTCGATGCCCTCTTCGCCAGCGCCGCGACCGCCACCGCCGCCCGTACCCTCGCCATCGTGCTCACGGGGATGGGCGACGACGGGCTCAAGGGCGCGCGACCCCTTAAGGCCGCCGGGGGCACCATCCTCGCCCAGAACGAGGACACCTGCGTGGTCTACGGCATGCCCCGCGCCGTCACGGTCGCGGGCCTCGTCGCCGCCAGCCTGCCCCCCGAGGGGCTCCTCGAATCACTCCGGACCGTTGCCCCGGTCGCGCCGAACTTCATGCGCAAGGCCAGCTGAGCAGAACACGGCCGTAACATCCCCACCGCGCTTTCCGTATAACACCCTTGCTTCCCCGCCGGGGCGCGGAGGGTTCCTGCCGGTGCTGCGCATCACCGACCTCGTCAAATCCTTCGGCGGCCGTCGAGCGGTCGACGGAGTATCGCTCGAGATCCGCTCCGGCGAGATCTTCGGGCTGCTCGGCCCCAACGGCGCGGGCAAGTCAACCACCATCAACATGGCCGTCGGTCTGCTCCGCCCGGATTCGGGCCGGGTCAGCATCGACATGGGCAACGGCACCGGTGGCGATCCGACCGATCACGCGGTGCGCCAGCGGCTCGGTGTCGCGCCGCAGGCGCTCGCGCTCTACGAAGAGCTCACCGCCGAGGAGAACCTCACCTTCTTCGGCCGCGTCTACGGGCTCGGCGGCTCCGCTCTCACCCAGCGCGTCGGCACGCTCCTGGACGCCGTGGGCCTCGCCGACCGCCGGCGCTCCCGCGTCGGCACCTTCAGCGGCGGCATGAAGCGCCGCCTGAACCTCGCCGTCGCCATCATCCACGATCCGCCGCTGATCCTCCTCGACGAACCGACCGTCGGCGTCGACCCGCACTCCCGCAACGCCATCATCGACATGCTCCTGCGCCTCAAGGCCGAGGGCCGCACCATGGTCTACACAACCCATCACATGGAGGAGGCCCAGCGGCTCTGCGACCGCGTGGCGATCATCGATCACGGTCGGATCCTCGCGATGGGCCCCGTCGACAGCCTCATCACCGCACACGGCGGACGCAGCGTCCTGACCCTCGAGCACGCGGGCGAATCCCGCCGCATCGATACCGACGATCCCATCCGCGAGCTCGAACCGCTCCTCAGATCCGGCTCGGTCAGCGGCGTGCGCATCGACAGACCCGACCTCGAATCCGTGTTCCTCAAGCTCACCGGCCGGAGCCTCAGAGACTGATGCGACGAATCTTCACCCTCGCCATGAAGGACCTCCGCCTCCTCGTCCGCGATCGGGCGAGCCTGTTCTTCACCGTCGCGTTCCCGCTGCTTTTCGGCATCTTCTTCGGCACGATCTTCTCCGGTGGGGCCGGCGACACCGCCGGGATCCCCGTCGCCGTCGTCGACCTCGACCACTCCAAACGCTCCGAGGCCCTGCTCGCCTCGCTCAAGGCGGCCAAGGAACTCGACATCACCACCGAGGCCGGCAACCCGCCCGTCGCGCTCACCCCCGACCGGGCGGCCGACCTCGTCCGCCTGGGCCGCCGCACCGCATTCATCATCATCCCCGAGGGCTACGGCGATGATGACCGCGGCATGTTCTTCGGCGCCGGCGCGGAACTCGAACTCGGCATCGATCCCTCCAGGCAGGCCGAGGCGGGCATGCTCGAGGGCGTGCTGACCCGCTACGCGTTCGAGCAGTTCGCGGGCGTCATGCGCGACCCCACCGCCACCCGCGCCGAACTCACCCGCGCCCGCACGGCTATGAACAAAGCCTCGGGCATCGACCCGCTCCGCCGCGGGCTCATGGAAACGATGTTCGCGGGTGTCGATGGCCTCATGGCCGACATGCAGAAGCGCCAGGCCGACCCCGCGGGCAGCGGTGGGGGGGCCACGCCCAGCGACGATCCGGGCTTCAGCCCCGTCCGCATCAAGCGGGCCGATGTCGCTCGCCAGCGATCAGGCCCGCGAAACTCCTACAACATCTCCTTCGCCCAGGCCATCATGTGGGGCGTCGCGGGCTGCGCCGCCGCCTTCGGCCTCTCGCTCGTCATCGAGCGCTCCAAGGGCACGCTGGTGCGGTTGCGCACCGCCCCGCTCTCATGGGCGGGCGTGCTCGCGGGCAAGGCGCTGGCCTGCTTCATCGCCACGGCCACGGTCGCGGTCGGGCTGCTCGTCATCGCCAGGGTCGTGTTCAACGTCGTCCCCGATTCGCCTGCGCTGCTGGCGCTGGCGATCATCAGCCTGTGCGCCTGCTTCGTCGGCCTCATGATGCTGCTGGCCGTCCTGGGCCGCAGCGAATCCTCCGCGGGGTCGATCGGCTGGGCCGTGATCCTGGTGTTCATGATGATCGGCGGCGCCACCGTCCCGCTCTTCTTCATGCCCAAGTGGTTGCAGACCCTCTCCTATGCCTCGCCCGTGCGCTGGGGCATCCTGGCGCTCGAAGGCGCGATGTGGCGCGGCTACTCGCTCACCGAGATGCTGCTCCCCTGCGGCGTCCTGATCGCGGTCGGCGCGGTCAGCATGATCGTGGGTGTGCGCCTCTTCAAGTGGGCCGAGGCCTGACCAGTCCCCGCCCCCGCCCCGCTACGAACCGAAGTTCGCGAGCACCATCGTCACGTCAGAAAACCCGACAACCCCGTCGCAATCGACATCGCAAATGCTGGCCATGGCTCCGAAGTTGGCGAGCACCGCGGTGATGTCCCCGAAGGTCACCACGCCGTCCCCGTTGGCATCCCCCGGCGGCAGCGGGCGCGGCAGCTCGTAGGCGCCGATGTCGATCGGC
>JBIPMO010000343.1:0-3109 GCA_044369085.1 Phycisphaerales bacterium | reverse complement strand
CAGCGGGAGGCAGCTCTGACGTTGCACGCTTCGTACAGCGAGCGTCACGCGGCGGCGGGGCGGAAGATGTGGGACTACGAGGAGGGATTGAGCGGGGGCGACCGCGAATCGGTGTGGCGGGATGAGTCGATGCGGAAGAAGCTCGAGCCCGTGCGCGAGGACTACCGCAAGCACACGAAGAAGCTGAAGGATGAGTTTCTGGAGAGCATTCGGGCGCTGCTGACGCCGGAGCAGGAGGCGGCTCGCAAGTGGCTGGAGCAGCGGCTGAACTTCCGCGAGAACATCTGGACGCTCGCGGGAGCGGGCGGGCAGCCCGTGGACCTGGTGCGGGTGCTGGAGCAGGTGCTGCCGGCAGAACAGACGCCCGAGGGGGCTCGCGAGGTGGTGAACAAGTTCGTGGCGGAGGCGGATGCGCTGGTGCGCGAGGCGCTGGACCTGCAGAAGTCGGCCAACGAGCGGATGGGCGCGCTTGGCGGTCTCGAGGGTGAAGCGCGCGATGCGGAGATGAAGGAGATCAACGCGTGGCGCGGCCCGATGGCCAAGAAGGCCTTCGACACGATGGCGAGGACGCTGGAGCGGGTGAAGAAGGCGTTGCCGGAGGATCAGGCGCAGCGGCTCGAAGCGCGGGTGTACTCATCGATGATCGTGGGGAACATCGATATCTCGGCGGATCGGGTGATCCGTCGCGTCGAGAAGCTGGATTCACTGACGGCGGAGCAGAAGGCGCAGGTCGGCGAGGCGCGGGCGGCGTATCTGAAGGTGCTGACCGAGAAGATGAAGTCGCAGGCCGAGCGCGTGGTCAAGCGGTATGAAGAAGCCCCGGATGAGGCGACCGCGCTCGCGGGCGACTGGGGCGAGATGTGGCAGGAGCTGACCGCGCAGGCGGAGAAGGTATCGACTCGGCTGCGTGAGGTGCTGACAGCCGAGCAGCGCGAGGCGGTGGGCCCGCCGATTTCGACTTCGAAGGTCGCTGTGCCGGACTTTGATTCGGATGATGATGCGCCGGCGGCGAAGATGACGGCAGCGCAAGAGCGGTTTGCGCGGCTCGCGGCGTCGTGGACATCGGGGCCTGAGATCACGGAGTTTGATCTGCGGCGGCTGGGGCGGGCGGCGAAGTTCAGCGCCGAGCAGGCCGAGGCGGCTCGGGAGCTTCACGCGGGGTACATGGCGCGGTTCCGAGCGGCAGCGCGGAAGTACAACGAGTTCCAGGCGGCGGCAGCGCAGGGGAACATGGGGGGCATGCCGTCCAGGGAGGACCTGAAGCGGCAGATCGGCGTGTGGGTGAAGTACGACCGGCACAAGGATCGGCTGCGCGAGGACCTGATCTCGGACATGGATGTGCTGCTGACGGACGAGCAGAAGCCCGCTCTGGACATGCTGCGAGCGGCATCGAAACGCAAGCGCGGTGGCGAGGGTGAACTGGTGATGGCGAGCCCGGGGGCGGGGGTGGACCTGCCGATGCTGGTGCGGGCGGCACTGCGCGACGCGGAGCCCAGCGATGAACTGGCGGCGGCTCTGGACCGGTACGAGCGGGACATGGCGGCATCATCGGGGCGGGTGCTGGAGCTCTCGCGCGGAGTGCAGGAGACGATGCTGAAATCGCTCGAGGGCGATGGTGAGTTCAACATCATGAGCCTGATGACCACGATGACGCAGGCGCAGAAGGAGCTGGACAAGCCGCTGGAGGAGGGGCGCGAGGTGTCGCTCAAGTGCTTCCAGCAGATGTCGCCGCTGATGCCCGAAGAGGTGCGCGATGAGTTTGAGGAATCGTTCTACCGGGCGGCGGGTGGCGGGCGGATCTTTGATATGCAGCAGAGCGCGATGGGCGGGGGCAAGAGCGCCCGCGGGCTCGCGGAGGAGATCTACCGGCTCTCGGACCTGAGCGGCGAGCAGACATCAGCGCTGAAGGCGGCGCTGCGCGAGCACGGCAAAGCCATGCGCGATGTGAGCAAGGCGATCTACGAGCGGCTGGTGGTCAAGATGAGCGAGGCGAAGGAGCCGATGCAGCGGCAGATGGTGTTTGCCGATGGCGAGATCATCCAGAAGACCCGGGAACGGCGCGAAGCGGACACGAAGATGATCGATCGGCTGATGGCGATCCTGACGCCCGAGCAGCAGGGTCGGCTGCCGATGCCTTACCGGCCCGCGGGGCAGGTGACGCGGCCGAAGTTTGAGGAGGAATGAGGGGTCTGGAACCGGCCCGGGCGCGGGGCGTGGTCGGTCGGGGGATGATGGCCCGGCTGATTTGGCCTTTTTGTGGTGGGTACGGGTCGATGCGCCGCTTCGGCGGTGGCCTGCCTGCAACAATCACCCTGTGTTCGCGGTTAGGCTTTGGCCGCTCGCGGCTGGTCTGCTGGGGATCCGGCCGGTCGGGCATGGAGGTGATTTCATGGTGCTGCGCTCTTCGCTTGCTTTGGTTGCTTCGCTCACGCTTACGCTCGCTGCGGCGGTGGCGCCTGCCCGTGCTCAGCCGATGCGGATGGGGGGGATGGGGGGCGGGGACATGTTCGAGCCGCCCGTTTCGAGCAAGGATGTGGAGCGGTATGCGCAGTTCCTGTCGCTGGCGCCGGATCAGACTGAGGCGGCCAAGGCGCTGCTTGAGGGGTATCAGGCGGAGTTCGAGCGGTCGGCCAAGGTGATGCGGGAGGCATCGGATGCTGCGCGGGATGAGTTCCGCGAGACGCGTGATCCATCGGTGTGGCAGGACCTGATGCCCAAGATGGAGGAGTTCCGCAAGACGCGGACGAAGTCCGAGCAGGGGTTCATGACGGACATGAAGTCGCTGCTGAGCGAGGAGCAGGCGGGGATGTGGCCGCGGGTGGAGCGGATGCGGCGGCGGGATGCGACGCTGCGCCGCGGGTTTGTGAGCGGGGAGACGGTGGATGTGGTGCGGCTCGTCGAGGAGTTCAAGGTTGGTGATGAGGCCAATGCGGCGATGCAGCCGGTGCTCGAGCAGTACGAGGCGGAGCTGGACAAGGCGCTGGTCGAGCGGAACGAGATCTATGACAACGCGATGAACCAGGGGATGGGGATGTGGCGTCAGGGGGACTTCGGGGCGATGGATGAGATGCTCAAGAAGGGCCGCGAGGCGGCGATGAAGGTGCGGGAC
>JBIPMO010000095.1:0-10422 GCA_044369085.1 Phycisphaerales bacterium | reverse complement strand
GATGCTGATGATCGCGGGCGGGGCCTCGTTGGCGCCCAGGCGGTGATCGTTCGCGGCGTGCGCGACCGAGGCGCGGATGATGTCCGCGTGCAGGTCGACCGCGCGGATCACCGCGCACAGGAACACCAGGAACTGCATGTTCGTGTGCGTCTCATCCCGCGGGTCGAGCAGGTTCGATCCCGTGTCGGTCGCGAGCGACCAGTTGTTGTGCTTGCCGCTGCCGTTCACCCCCGCGAAGGGCTTCTCGTGCAGGATGCACTGCAGCCCGAACTTGGGCGCGATCTTCTTGAGCACCTGCATCACGAGCTGCTGATGGTCCGCGGCCACGTTGGCGTTCTCGAACACCGGCGCGATCTCGTACTGGCCGGGGGCCACCTCGTTGTGCCGCGTCTTGACGGGCACGCCCAGCGAGTACAGCTCCTTCTCGCATTCGGCCATGTAGGCCAGCACACGCTCGGGCACCGCGCCGAAGTAGTGGTCCTCGAGCTGCTGATCCTTCGAGGGCTTGGTCCCGATCAGCGTCCGCCCGGTGAGCAGCAGGTCCTGCCGCGCCAGGAAGTAGCGCCGGTCGATCAGGAAGTACTCCTGCTCGGCCCCGCAGGTCGAGAACACGCGTGAGACCCCCTGATCCGTCCCGAAGAGATGAAGGATCCGCATCGCCTGCTCGCTGACGGCGTCCATCGAGCGCAGCAGCGGGGTCTTCTTGTCCAGCGCCTCGCCCGTGTACGACACGAACGCCGTCGGGATGCACAGCGTGACCGAGTTGCTGCCGCGCACCAGGAACACCGGGCTCGTCGGGTCCCAGGCCGTGTAGCCGCGGGCCTCGAAGGTGGCCCGGACGCCGCCCGAGGGGAACGACGAAGCGTCCGGCTCGCCCTGCACCAGAGCCGAACCCGAGAACTCGGTGATCACCCCGCCGTGACCATCGGGGGTGATGAACGAATCGTGCTTCTCGGCGGTGTGCCCGGTCAGCGGCTGGAACCAGTGGGTGTAGTGCGTCGCGCCGTTCTCGATCGCCCAGTCCTTCATGGCGTTGGCCACGGTGTCGGCGACCGAGGGGTCGAGCGGGTCGCCCAGACGGATCGTCCGGTAGACGCTCTTGAAAACCTCCTTGGGCAGGCGCTCGCGCATGACGCGCTCGGAGAACACATCGCGCCCGAAGCGCTCCTGCACCGTCTCATCCGGGACGGTGACCTCGTGCATCTGCCCGTTCTCGTGCCATTCGGCAACGGCGCGGAGGGTGTCGATACGGCTGGCTGAGTCGCTCATGTCCTTGGTTCCTTAAGGAGGCCGAGCACCGGGGAGATGCCGGTGCCGCCGGTGCGTGAATGGGTGTCGCGGGCCGTGCGGGCCCGAGTCGCCAACCATTGAAGCAGATCGGCCGGCCGTGGCAAGGGCTCCACCATCGCCCAAAGCCCTGTTTTTTACGCTCCAGACCGGTTATCTACGCGGCAGAACCTATTCTGCTGAAATTCTGTCTATTATTTCAACAGTATGCCATGGACCACACCCGAGCCCGTCCGCGCCCCGACTTCCAGGCTGCCGGTCATCTTTATCCACACCGACGCCCACTGGGAGGCGCTCTCCTCATCGCGCCGCATCGAGATGCTCCAGACGCTGCAATCGCGCGGGCCGCTCTCGCTGCCGGAGGTCGCGCACCTGCTCGACGCCGCCCCTGATGGCCTCTACCACCACGCCCGCCTGCTCGAACGCGCCGGGCTGATCCGCGAGGTTGAGCATCGCCGCATCGGCAGACGCACCGAACGCGTCCTCGACGCCGCCGCCGAGCGCCTCCGCCTGGATGTCGATGTCGAGCAGGACCGCAACTCGGGCCGGCTGCTGAAGCTGCTCGGCGTCTACGCTCGCCGGTCCGAGCGGCACCTCCGCGATGCCCTCACCCAGCGCATCGGCAGGCTCGAAGGCCTTGCGCCGGACATCGTGGTCCACGCCGATGCCGCCTGGCTCGATGATGAGGACCTCGCTCGCGTCACCGAACTGCTCGATGGGATCCGCGCCGTGTTCGAGCATGGCCGGGCACGTCGCCAGGGCCGACTGTGCTCGCTGACGGTCGCGCTCTCGCCCCTGGTGCGCCCGCGCGATAGCGCCTCGCGCCGGACCAACCGCGCTGCGCAGATCGCCGAGCAGTTCGCCTACGCCCCGCCCACCACCGCCCGGCGCAAGGCGAGGCGCGCGTGAATGCCGTTCAACCTCAGCCGCTGAGCCCGACCGCCAGCGCCCGCGTGAACGACTCGGCTTCCTCGACCGGATCGCCGCCGTTGGCGGCCGCCTTGGACATCCGCTTCACCAGTGCCGAACCGACGATCGCCGCGTCGGCCCCCGCGCCGCCCGCACTCTCGGGACGCACCACGGCTCGGACATGGTCCGCCGATGAGATCCCGAACCCGCAGGCGACCGGCAGCTCCGTCATCCCCCGCAGCAGCGCGATCCGCGAGCGGATGCCGGCCACATCGATCCCCGGGTCCGCCTCGCCGCCGCCCGCGAGCTTGTCGCCAGTGATCCCGACGCGTGCCAGCAGATAGATGAACCCGCTGCAGGCCCGAGCGATCTTCTCCATCCTCGCCGGCGGGGTCGTCGGCGCGACGAGCAGCGATGCAGTCAGCCCCGCCTCGCGCGTCGCTTTCAACAGTGGCTCGGACTCTTCGAGCGGAACATCCGGAAAGATGAACCCATCGAAACCCGCCGCCGCCGCGTCCTTCACCAGCTTCGATGCGCCCAGGCGGTGCACGATCGACACGCTGACCATCGCCACGAGCCCGAGCTTCAGCCCGTCGCCCCGCGCTGCACGCACCGAGGCCAGCACCCCTTCGGGCGTGACCCCGGCGCCCAGGGCCTCGTGCATCGCCGCGGCGATCACGGGCCCGTCGGCGATCGGGTCGCTGAAGGGGAAGCCGATCTCGACGATGTGGGCCCCCGCCCGCTCGAGCGCCGGCAGCACTGCCCGGGTGGCCGCGACCGATGGATGCCCGCCGCACACGAACGGCATCAGCCCGCGGCGCCCGGCGCCCCGAAGCTCCTTGAAGATGTTCTCGATCCGCGACATGTGTGCGTTGAACCCTTTCGCAGCCCCGGACTCAGTCCTTGACCCCTTCGACACGCCCGGCGACCGTGTACTTCCGCAGAGCCTGCTCCAGATCCACACCGTTCACGTTTGCGAGCGTCGTCAGCCAGGCGATGACATCGGCGAACTCCTCTTCCAGGTTCGCTCGCTGCTCGGCGGTCGGCGACTTGCCCGGCGCGTTGTCCTGCAGAGCCGTCGCCAGCTCCCCGACCTCTTCGATCAGCCACATGAACGTCCCGGGGGTGCCCCGCGCCGCATCCGTCGCGTGATACTTCTCACGGATCAGCCGCTGAAACTCGGTGAACGTGAGTGGTCCGGATGCGGTCATGGGAGCGAGAGGATAGCGACTGCCGCCACCCCCCTCCCGGCCGCCCCATCTTCCTACCGAGCGCAGCTGTCCCCGAAGCGCGACAGCACGATCGTCAGGTCGGTGAACTCCACCTCCCCCGAATCATCCGCATCGCCGTAGGGTCCGATCCCCCCGAAGTTCGCGAGCACGGTCGTGACATCCAGGAAGCTCACCACGTTGTCGAAGTTCGCATCTCCCGGGCAGCGTGGCGGCGGCGTGAACATCGATGAGGAAACCGTCGTCGCCAGCCCCAGCGGGTCTGTCACCGTGAACTGGAACTCCCAGTAGAAGGTGTCGCCAACGTCCCCGTGCGGGTTGATCAGCGCCTGCGTCGCGCAGTTCGGGTCCGCCGGTTCGGGATGCGTGTGCTCGTCGTGGTGCAGGATCGTCCTCCAAGAGCACGCGAGCGTGTTGCTTGCATGCTCGGCATCCGAGAAAGCGCCCTCGAGGGGCTGGAAGAACGTCGCGCTGGGGTTGTAGAAGCTGCCATCGACCGGCGTGTTGATCTGCACCGCGGGCGGCGAGTTGTTCATCCAAACCGGGACCGTCACGCTCGAGCACAACTGCACGTTGTCGCAGACCGTCAGCGTCGCATCGAAGCGCCGCGGCTGGCCCGCGGGCGTGCGCTCCGCGAGCACGCGCAGCTCGCCGATGGTGATGAACTTCGCGCTTCCGCCCGGCGTGCCCACCAGCCGGATCGCCGTCGCATCCACCGGGTTGAAGCGGATCGTGTAAGTCTCGAACGACTCGCCATCGTTGCCCCCGGGGTAGGGCGGGTTCACGCTGAACCCCGTCACGTCGACCCACGGCCCCGCACCGACCCGGTGCTGCGCGTGGATCGAGGTGAACCACCCGCCATCGCCGAAGTGCTTGCCCTCCTGGAAGGTGATCTGCGTGATCCGACGGGCCACGGGGAACGTGTAGCCGACGTAGTCGAGCGACCCCTGATCGCCCGCGTGGTAGGTGTCGTACTGGCGGGCCGAGTCCTGATTCCCGACCGGCGGGTAGTCGCCATCGCGCATCACCTCCGGGTTGCGGTTCCCGCTGCCAAGGGGCTGCGGCGGGTTCAGCTCGAACACGCGGGCAATGAACGTCCCCGCGGCGGTGATGTCCTCTTCATCGCGGTACACATGCAGCGGGTTGGGCAGCGCGCTCTCGGGCGTCCCGTCGCCGAAGTTCCAACGGTAGGTCACCACCGATCCCTCCGGATCGAACGAGCCAGCGCTCGAGAACTGCACCGCCAGCGGAGCCGGCCCGTACCGCGGAGTCGCCGACCCCATCGCCACCGCCGCGATGTTCTCGTTGCCCACGTACTGGATTCGGTGCAGCCGCGAGATGCCCGCCTCGTCGTAGTTGATGTAATAGAGCCCGCCCGCCGTCGGATTCGTCGCGATGCACACGACCGCGCCGGCCTCGCCCTCGGGAGCGAACTCGCGCACCTCGGTCAGGTTATCGTTGGCATCGAAGACGAAGGCCCGCATCCACCCGTTCACGAAGTCCGCCGCGTAGTACACGTTGGTGTAGGGTGCCGGGAAGTCGCCCCCCGTGTACCAAACGCCGCCCGTCGATGAGTTCCCGCCAAACTGCGGGCCGGGGACCGGCGAACCGGGGTCGCCCACCCACGCGATCGATGGGTATCCGAACTGGTTGTACGTCGGCACCCGGCACGGACCGTTGGGATGGATCCAATCAAGCCGAGCCCGCGTCCACTTGAACCGCGGCAGCGATGACGGGATCTGCACCCCCACGTTGCAAGGGTTCGGGAACGAGGGCGGCAGCAGCGTGTCATCCGCCAGCAGATCCTGGAACGTGAAAAAGTTCGGGCAAGACCCGCCGTTGGCGAGCGGGTTGGGCGTCGTCAGGTTCGCCACGGGCGTATTGCGGTACGACCACAGCGACCCGTGCCCCTCGTAGATCGGCCACCCGAAGTTCTGCCCCGCGGCGCGCGCAACGTTCATCTCCTCCGCCACCGTCCACCCGACATCGCCGATGTACAGCGAGCCGGGCATCGCATCCGCCGGGTTCGTGCTGCCGGTCCCCGGTCGAAGCGACGCGCGGAACGGGTTCCGCAGCCCAAGAGCCCACAGCCGCGAGCGCGGCGCACCCGGATTCGCCGGGTCATAGAAGGGATTGCTGGGCACACCCAGCCCCGTCGCCGGATCAACGCGCAGCACCTTGCCCGCGTGCGAGTTCACGAGCTGCGCCCGGAAAGCCCCCACATCCTCCGCGGGCGTGATGATCCCATCGGCCAGCGCTGTGTTGCTGCTCCCGCTCGTCGGCCCGCCGATGTCGGTCGTCTCGTACGAAGCCCCATCGCCGATCGTGATCAAGAGCGTCCCATCCCGCCCGAACGCCAGCGACCCGGCCCCGTGGCTCTGGTGGCAGTTGGGGATGCCCCCCTGCAGCGTCGGGCTGATCAGCACCGTGCGCGAGCCGGGCACCACATCGTGAAAGTCCCCCGCAACATCCGCCTGGAACCGCGTCAGCCGGATGATGGTGTCGCGGAAGTACTCATCGGTCGTCGCGCTGTACTGCGGCGTGCCGAAGTAGGCCGCGTGGTGATAGTCCACGACGTACAGGCAGTAGAAGTAGCCGTTGTTCAGAAAGTCAGGATCGAGCGCGAACCCCAGCAGCCCGTGATCGCGCCAGTTGCCAACCTCTTCGGAAATGTCGATCAACGGGTGCGCGTGCTGCACACCGTCTTCCAGCGTCCACACCCGCCCGCCCTTCTCCCAGACGAACATCAGCCCGTTCGCGGCGAACGTCACCCCCACCGCCTGCTCGAAGTTCCCGGGCTGCTGCGTGTTCAGGAACCCCGGCGGCAGCGCCATCGCGCTCTGCCCGGCAAACACGGCGACGGCGACCACACCCGCGAACACTCGATGATTCTGCATACGACTCCTCCCGCGACCACGAACGTCAACCGACTCCACCCACCCCGTAAGCATGCCTCAAACTCCCCCGGAGTCCAGCGGGAACCCGCGGATCGTGCGAACATATCCCAGAGCACTGGCCCCGCGGGAGCCCGTCATCGCCTTGGAGGATCCATGCGAGCCGCCATCTTCAGCACGCGCCCCTTCGACCGTCAGTTCCTCGATGAGGCCAACCACCACCGTCACCAGATCGTCTATTTCGAGACCGGCCTGAACGAGTCCACCGCGGGCCTCGCCGCGGGCTTCCCCATCGTCGTCCCCTTCGTCAACGACCGACTGAACCCGGCCACCCTCCGCGCCCTGCACGCGACCGGAACCCGGGCACTCGCCCTCCGCTCCGCGGGCTTCAACCACGTCGACATCGACACCGCCGATGCCCTGGGCATCACCGTCATGCGCGTCCCCGCCTACTCCCCGCACGCCGTCGCCGAGCACACCGTCGGGCTCATGCTCACGCTCTGCCGCAAGATCCACCGCGCCTACAACCGCGTCCGCGAGCAGAACTTCGCCCTCGATGGCCTCCTGGGCTTCGACCTGTGCGGCAAGACCGTCGGCATCGTCGGCACCGGCAAGATCGGAGCCGTCGTCGCCGCCATCATGCGCGGCTTCGGCTGCCGCGTCCTCGTCACCGACCCCGTCCGCAGCGCCACCGTCGAAGCGCTCGGCGCCGTCTACGCCCCCTTCGATGCGCTCCTGGCTGAATCGGACATCCTCACCCTGCACTGCCCGCTCACCCCGGCCACGCGCCACATGATCAACGCGGATGTGCTCGGTCGCATGAAGCGAGGCGCGATGCTCATCAACACCAGTCGCGGCGGGCTCATCGACACCCCCGCCGTCATCGAGGCTCTCAAGTCGGCCCGCCTGGGCTCGCTGGGCCTGGATGTCTACGAGGAAGAGGGCGACCTCTTCTTCCGCGATCTCTCCGAGCGTGTCATCGCCGATGATGTCTTCTCGCGCCTGCTCACCTTCCCCAACGTCGTCGTCACGGCCCACCAGGCGTTCTTCACGAAAGAAGCCGTCACCAACATCGCCACCACCACCATCAAGAACATCACCGATTTCGAGGCCGGAACGCCCGACCCAGCCAACATCGTCACATCGCGCCACATCGCGCGCTAAGCATGCCCCGCGGGCCGCCCCTACATCACGACGAGGTTGTCCCGGTGCACCACCTCTTCGTGCACGCGCCGGCCCAGGATCGATTCCAGCTCATCCGAGCGCCGGCCCAGCACCGCTCGCAGTTCATCCCGAGTCAGGTTGCACAGCCCGCGAGCGATCTCCTTCCCCGCCGCATCGCGCAGCGACACCACATCGCCAACCTCAAACGATCCATCCACCGCCGTCACCCCCTTGGCCAGCAGCGATGCCCCGCGCTCAAGCACCGCCCGTGCCGCCCCCGCATCGAGCGTGATCCCGCCCGCGGGCGTAGCCCCCGCCGCGATCCAGTTCCGCCGACCCAGCCGCTTGTCATCCGCCGCCGCGCAGCACGTCCCCACGCGCTCGCCGACGAGCACCGCCGTCAGCGTCGCCACCGGCCGGCCCGGCGCGATCACCGTCGGGATCCCCGCCTCGGCCGCATCGCGGCACGCCTGCACCTTCGTCGCCATCCCGCCGCGACCCTGGCTTGTCTTCACGGGCCGCACATGCCGCGCCAGAGATGCCGCATCGGCCGATTCCCGCACAAGGTTGTCCCCGGCATCCAGCACCCCGGGCCCCGTCGTCAGGATCACCAGCGCCTCGGCCTGCACCGCCACCGCCACCTTCGCCGCCAGCCCGTCGTTATCGCCGAGCGAGATCTCCTCGGTCGCCACCGTGTCGTTCTCGTTCACGATCGGGATCGCCCCCAGCGCGTGCAACTGGTGGATGCAGTTGCGGACGTTCAGATACCGCTCGCGCGAGTCGAAGTCGCCCCGCGAGAGCAGTATCTGCGCCGCGGGCACGCGCCGAACCTCGAACGCCTCGCGCCACAGCGACATGAGGAGCGGCTGCCCCGCCGCCGCCGCCGCCTGCAGCGCTGACACATCCGTCGGCTTGCCCGCCAGGCCCAGCGCCCCCACCCCCGCCCCCACCGCCCCGCTGCTGACAATGATGAACCGCCGCGATGAGTCCCCCCGAGCCATCGCCGCCACCTGCGCTGCCAGATCGTGGACGTACGCTCGATCGATCTGATCGCCACCGCCGGTGAGCACCGCCGTCCCGATCTTGACCACGACGAGCCGCGCGCCCTTCACGCGCTCCCGAGCGGCCACCGCCCAAGGCTCCATCGCGCTGCTCGCATCCATGCCGTTCATGCTCGCTTCTCTCCCGCCCGCTTCAGCAGATCGATGATGAGCCGAGCGTGCCGCGCCGCCGCTCCCTGGTTGTCCAGCACGCAGCGCCGCGCCCGCTCGCCCAGTTCCGCCCGCCGCGCCGGATCCGCGAGCAGTTCCGCCAGCACCCGAGGCAGCTCGCGAGCCGTCGTGCGCACGATCGCACCGCCGCGCTCCATCGTCTCGACCACGCTCTGAAAGTCCGCCACCGCCGGCCCGATCACCACGGGCTTGCCCAGAGCCGCCGCCTCCATCGGGTCCGATCCGTACAGTGCGCCGAACGAGCGCCCGATCACGATGACATCCGCCAGCGCGTACGCCTTGCGCAGCTCGCCGATCGTGTCGAGCAGGAACCGATTCGGCTTGGATTCCGCCAGCGCCTCTCTACCCTCTCCGGCTTCCTTCACAGTCGCCCCCGACCGCCTCACACACCCAGTCATCACCCGCGCTGCCTCATCAAACCACTCCGGTCGCCGCGGCGCGCAGAGCAACTGAACATCAGCGGGCACCGCCGCGTGCAGCAGCTCATGCTCGCCCGGCGCGGTGCTCCCCCCCACCACCAACGGACGTGATCGATCGATCCCCATCTCCCGAGCCAGCTCCTCGGCCCCCGCCACGGTCCCCGTCTCCGCGGCGTCCCACTTCATGCTCCCGGCGATGCTGAGGCGCTCATCCTTCACACCCATCGCGCGGAAGCGCGCTGCATAGTCCGCATCCTGCACCGCCGCGAACGCGAGCTGCTCGAAGTACCGCCCGATGAACACCTTCCCAAGGTGGTACCGCTTGAACGACCGCGCTGAGAGCCGCCCGTTGATCACCGCGATGGGCACGCCCCGCGCCCCGCACGCTCTGGCAAAGTTCGGCCACAGCTCCAGTTCGACCAGCGCCACCACATCCGGATCGACCGCATCCATGAACCGCCGCACGCTCGCCGAAGAGTCGAGGGGGTAACGCACCACCCGCACTCTGGGGCCGGTCCCCGAATCGTTTCCACCTCCACGCTCGTACAGCGACCGCGCCCGCGCCATCCCCGTGTCCGTCGTCACCGAAAGCACCACCTCGGCGTGGTCGGCGAGCAGCGGCAAAAGCGGCCGCGTCAGATTCACCTCACCCACCGACACCGCGTGCACCAGCACCCGCGGCCGCCGCTTCGCGGGCAGGGCCTCGATGCGCCCGAACCGCTCCGACCACCCCCCCCGCGCCTTGCGCATCCACCACGGAGCCGTGGCAGCGGCGACAACGGCGTACACGGCATCAAGCGCGAGACTGAACATCAGGGAAGAGGGATCAGGGAGCGGGGAACAGGGATCGGGGAACAGAGAGCTGGGAACAGCAAAGGCGGTCAGGCAGTCGTGCGCAGTCGCGTCATCGACCAGCGCCGCGACACACGCCGGATGCTGCATGACGACCGCCAATGGGCGCGCCCGGGGTCGAACCGGGAACCTGCCGCGTGTAAGGCGGCTGCTCTGGCCAATTGAGCTACACGCCCGAACCTCGCGCAAAGTGTATAAGGCCTGAGGCCGACGCGCCATGCCACCCAGCACGCCGATCCAACCATGTCCACCTCCATCCCAAACCTCATCCGCCGAATCACGGGCCACCCCGTCGCCCTCGAGACCACCCTGCTCGTTCACGGCGTCCCGCCCGCCGCCGCGCTCGACCTCCACCGCGATCTCTGCGGCATCGTCCGGTCGCAAGGCGCGATCCCCGCCCTCATCGGCATCGTCGCGGGCGTGCCCACCGTCGGCA
>JBIPMO010000342.1:0-3154 GCA_044369085.1 Phycisphaerales bacterium | reverse complement strand
CCGTCGCGAGCACCTGAAAGAAATCCGATCCCAGACCCGCCTCGCCAACCGCCTGCCCCTCCGCCCCCGCCGCCGGGATCACCGACAGAATCGAAACATCAAACGTCCCCCCGCCCAGATCAAACACCGCGATCGTCTCGGCCTGCTTCGATGTCACCCCGATCCCATACGCCAGAGCCGCCGCCGTCGGCTCGTTCACGATCCGCACAACATCCAGCCCCGCGATCCGCCCCGCGTCACGCGTCGCCTGCCGCTGCGCATCATCAAAGTACGCGGGCACCGTCACCACCGCCCGCCGAACCGCAACCCCCAGCGCCGCCGAAGCCTGCTCCCGCAACGCCGACAAAATCACCGCCGAAACCTCCTGCGGCGAAACCACCTTCCCCGACCCCTCCAGCCTCACCCGCGCTGTCCGCCCCGCACCCTCGACCACTTCATACGACAAATAAGCCAGATCCCCCGCAGCATCCGCGAGCGACCTTCCCATCAGCCGCTTCACGCTCGCCACCGTCCGCCCCGCAAACTCCGCCGCTCGCTCCCGCGCGCTAGCACCAACCGCCTCCACACCGCCAGTCACCCCAAACCGAACCACGCTCGGCACCAGGTTCCGCCCCGACCCATCGGCGAGCACCCGCGGCGAAAGCCCCCGCGCAGGATCAGCCCACGCCACCAGCGAGTTGGTCGTCCCGAGATCGATGCCCACGATGGGGTCTTGGCCGAGGTCCAGTGCCATGCGTTCGAGGATAGGTCCAAACGAGCCCCGGGCGCAAAGCCCGGGGTGGCAAGCCCTCACCACCCACCATTCCATCGGCCTCGGCCACGAACCCCAGTCAACCGCAGCATCCCGCTATTCTTCCCCCCATGCTCACCAGCCTCCGTTGGCTCAACCAGTACCTCGACCCCGCCACCCTCACCGCCGATGAGGCCGAGCACGTCCTCACCTTCGTCGGCTTCCCCGTCGAATCGCGCGAGGATCTCCCCTCGGGCGATGTCAAGCTCGATGTCGAGCTCACCAGCAACCGCGGTGATTGCCTCTCCCACCTCGGCCTCGCCCGCGAGGTCGCCGCCGCCACGGGCCGCGCCCTCCTCCCACCCCGCGTGGACGAACTGAAAACCATCGCCACCGACGTCGCCTCCGTCACCAGCATCGACAACCGCCTCGCCGCCCCCTCCGCCGTCGCCGCGGGCCTCATCGGCTGCCCCCGCTTCACCGCACGCATCATCCGCGGTGTCCGCATCGCCCCATCACCCGCCTGGCTCCGCGAACGCCTCGAATCCGTCGGCCTCCGCCCCATCAACAACATCGTCGACATCACCAACTTCATCAACCTCGAACTCGGTCACCCCTGCCACGTCTTCGACCTCGACACCCTCGCGGGCCGCAAGCTCATCGTCCGCGCTGCCGCCACCGGCGAGACCATCGTCGCCCTCGATGGCCGGACCCACACACTCCGCGAGACCGACATGGTCGTCGCCGATGCCGACAAGCCCGTCTCCATCGCGGGCATCATCGGTGGCCTCCACTCCGGAGTCACCGACCGCACCACCACCATCCTCTTCGAGATGGCCACCTGGGACCCCCGCGCTGTTCGCCGCACCGCCCGCCGCCTCGACATCCGCACCGATGCATCACACCGCTTCGAGCGCACCGTCGATCCACGCGATATCGATGCCGCCGCCGCCCGAGCCGTCGCCCTCATCCACGAGCTCGCGGGCGGCGAGATCCTCGCGGGCATGATCGATGCGTCCGCTCCCCTCCCGCCGCGAACCGAGGTCTTCCTCCGCCCCGCACGCTGCCGCCACATCCTGGGCATCGATGTCCCCTCCGCCCGCATCTCAACCCTCCTCTCCTCCATCGGTGTCAAGGTCGAGGCGAGCATGCACGACGGCGCTGAGCGCCTCCGCTGCACCATCCCGCCGCACCGCCACGATGTCTCCCGCGAGATCGACCTCATCGAAGAGGTCGCCCGCCTCAACGGCCTCGACAAGATCACCCTCGCCCCGGCCCTCGATGTTCACCTCGAACTCAACCATCCCCAGGACTGGTCCCGCCGCGAACGAGCCACCGCAACCATCGAGCAGACCCTCGGCGGCCTCGGATTCTTCGAGACCGTCACCTTCTCCTTCATCACCAAAGAGCACGCCAAACTGTTCTGCCCGCCGGGCCTCCGCCTGCTCCAAGTCGATGAAGAGCGCCGCAAGGGCGCACCCTTCCTCCGCCCCAGCATCATCCCCTCGCTCCTCACCTGCCGTAAGGCCAATCAAGACGGACAGGTCCGAGCCGCCGCGGGCATCCGCCTCTTCGAGACCGCCTCCGTCTTCGCCGAAGAAGACGATGGCAAGGCCTTCGCCCGCCGAACCGTCGAGCGCCGCACCCTCGCCCTCCTCGCCGATGCCCCCACGGGTCTCAAGCCCGCCGAATCCAAACAGGAATCACTCCGCATGATCCGCGGTGCGGTCGAGGCCGTCGTCCGCGCTGTCGGCGGGCCCGCCGCCGCCTCCACCGTCACCATCGAACCCGCCGATTGCCCATGGCCCGCCTTCGCCGCCGAGTCCTTCGCGAACGTCTCCCTCGCGGGCACCCGCATCGGCTACATCGCCACCATCACCGCCAAGACCCTCTCCGCCTGGGCCCTCGAATCGCCCGTCGTCGCCGCCGAAATCTCCCTCGATCCCCTCATCGCCCTCTACCCCCCGCGCATCCTCGTCCGCGAGCTGCCGCGCTTCCCCGCCATCGAGCGCGACCTCTCCCTCGTCGTCCCCGAAGAGACACCCTGGGCCCGCTGCGAATCCACCGTCCGAGCCGCCGCCCCCGCCAACTGGCTCGAGTCCCTCGACTTCGTCGGCGCCTACCGCGGCAAGCCCCTCGATGCGGGCAAAAAGTCCCTCACCATGCGCCTCATCTTCCGCGATGAATCGCGCACCCTCCGCAACGAGGAACTCGATGACCCCATGAACAAAGTCATGGCCTCCGCCCGAGCCACCCTCGGCGCCCAGATCCGCGGAGTCGATGTCCAGTAAGCCCCCCCCGCCCGCGCCGCTCGCCCGCGACCACCCCTGCATCCCAACGAGCGCGATTCCCAATCACCCAGCACACCACGCCAAACCGCGCAAACCCGCGGGCCACCGCCATTCTGCACCCGCCCGCCGCGAT
>JBIPMO010000340.1:0-3166 GCA_044369085.1 Phycisphaerales bacterium | reverse complement strand
CAGTTCCCAAATGGCTTCGTGTGGGGGGCGGCGACCAGCGCGTACCAGATCGAGGGAGGAGCCGCCGAAGATGGCCGCGGGCCCTCCGTCTGGGACACCTTCGCGCACGCCCCGGGCAACACCTTCGACGGGAACACGGGCGATGTCGCCTGCGGCCACTACCACAAGTTCCGCGAGGATGTCGCCATCATGAAGGCGATGGGGTTGAAAGCCTATCGCTTCTCGATCTCATGGTCGCGGGTGATGCCCGATGGCACCGGCGCGGTCAACGCGAAGGGGCTCGCCTTCTACGAGGCCCTCGTCGATGAGCTCCTGCGTGCCGGCATCGAGCCATGGGTCACCCTGTTCCATTGGGACTACCCCCAGGCGCTCTACGACCGTGGCGGCTGGCTGAACCCGGAGAGTCCGTCCTGGTTCGGCGAGTACGCCGCCATCGTCGTCGACCGCCTGTCGGACAGGGTGACGAAGTGGATCACGCTCAACGAACCCCAGTGCTTCATCGCGGGCGGGCCCGATAGCGCGCCGGTCGCGCCGTCGGGCAGGCTGCCGCTCGGGCATCAACTGCAGGCGACGCACCACGCCATGATCGCTCACGGTGTGGGTGTCGACGCGATCCGCGGGCACGCCCGCTCGGCGCCGTTCGTCGGCTGGGCACCCGTCGGGGTCGTCTACATGCCCGCGACCGATAGGCCCGAAGACATCGACGCCGCACGGCGCGCCACGCTCGGTGTCTGGCGGAAAGACCTGTGGAACAACTCGTGGTACGCGGATGCGGCGCTCAAGGGCTGCTACCCCGAGGACGGGCTGAAACTGTTCGACGGGATGCTCCCGAAGATGCGATCCGCGGACTTCGAGCGCATGTGCCGCCCGATCGATTTCTACGGGCTCAACATCTACAGCGGCACACCCGTGCGAGCGGGCGCCGGCGGCGCGATCGAAATCGCTCCCCGGCCAGCGGGGTTCGCTCGCACCGCGTTCAACTGGCCGCTCGACCCCGACTCGCTCTACTGGGGCCCGCGTTTCATCCACGAGCGCTACGGGCTGCCCATCTACATCACCGAGAACGGGCTGTCGGGCCACGACTGGGTCCACACCGATGGCGCTGTCCACGATGAGTTCCGCATCGACTTCCTCCGCAGGTACCTGCGCGAGCTCCGCCGCGCCTGCGCGAGCAGCGTCGATATCCGCGGCTACTTCCAGTGGTCGCTCATGGACAACTTCGAGTGGGCCGAGGGCTACCGCCAGCGCTTCGGGCTCGTCCACGTCGACTTCCAGACCCTCATGCGCACTCCCAAGGATTCAGCGGCGTGGTACCGCTCGGTCATCGAAGCCAACGGCGCGAACCTCTAGCGCCGCCAACGATCATTCGGCCGCGGGTAGACTCCATGCATGACCGTTTCCCTCTGGCGAAGGTCCGGCCGACTGGGCACCATCGATTGCGAGTGCGCCATCATCGGCGCTGGCATCATGGGCATCTCCTGCGCCATCGCCCTTGAAAGACGCGGTATCGATGCGCTCATCATCGACAAGGGAGGACTCGGCGCCGGGGCGAGCACGCGCAACGCGGGCTTCCTGATGCGCGGCGCGGCCGACAACTACGCCGCGGGCATCCGCGACTGGGGCCGCGACCTCGCACGCTTCGTGTGGAAACTCACCGAGGACAACCTCGCCATGCTCCGCCGCGAAGGGATCCAGGCCCTGCCCGGCTACCGCTCGGTCCCCTCCTGCCTGCTCGCCCTCACCAGTGAGGAGGCCTACGAGCTGCGCGAATCCGCTCGCCTGATGCGTGAAGACGGCTTTGATGTCTCGATCGCCGAATCGGGAAACGACGCCGCGTGGCGCTCGGGCAAAGTCATCTGCGGGCTGATGAACCCCGGCGATGGCGCTAGCAACTCGCACGAGGTCCTGATCCATCTCGCCGCGAAGCTCCGCCGCCCGCCGATGCTGCATCAGGAGGTCGCGAGCCTGACGATCGAGTCCCCCGATCGCATCACAATCACGACACAGGATGCCATCATCCGTGCTCGTCGAGCAATCATCGCCACCAACGCCTACACCCCCCTGCTGCTGCCGCGCCTGGGTGAACTGATCCTGCCCAAGCGCGGCCAGATCCTGGCCTTCAAGGCCGCCTCACCCGTGTTCGACTGCTCGTACTACGCCAACCACGGCGGCGAGTACTTCCGTCAGCCGACCCCCGACACCGCGATCATCGGCGGCTGGCGCAGGCACTTCGCGGACGCCGAGGTCGGCTACGACGACCGAACGACCGAAGGCATCCAACGCGGGCTCGAGAGCTTCATCACGCAGTTCGTTCCCAGCCCGCTGGATGTGGTCGCACGCTGGTCGGGCGTGATGGGCTTCACCCCCGATGGCCTGCCGCTGGTGGGCCCGATCGATGCATCGGGATCGCGAGCCGAGCGGTCCCCGCTCTGGCTCGCGGCGGGCTGCACGGGCCACGGGATGTCGATGTTCTTCCGGACAGCGCACCTGGCGGTGGAAGCACTGCTCGACGGGGTCGAGAACCGCTTTGCGCTCACGCGGTGGGCCCTGAATCGCTGAATCAGACGCGTTTGCCCGCAGCGCGACCGACCGGCTATACTCCCGCCACACCACTCGGGGTGTAGCGCAGCTTGGTAGCGCGTCTCGTTCGGGACGAGAAGGTCGTAGGTTCAAATCCTATCACCCCGATTGACGATTGAAACGCCCGCGAGTGATGCTTGCGGGCGTTGTCGTAGGGACTCCTTGTCCATCCATCGCTGAACAACCACAGACGGGAATGTTCACCGCTTCCTTTCATCGCGACATTGACGATCCATGGCGCCGCATGGAGCCGATTCGGATCGGTCCGATGTCACGATGGATGCGCGAACCTGACGGATACGTGACCATCGCACAGGACTCGCAGCCTGTCGCCCGGATCGACGCGTATGCCGAGTGCGAAGGCGCTTTTCTGGAACTGATCGTCTGGCGCGCCACCGTTGTGTTTGGCTGGAGTGACGTGGTGCATCTGGTCGATCCGGTGGCACGGCGGAATCAAAGCGTGGCTTGTGACGGCTACTTCGGCCATTTGTACCCGCTTGACTCTCAGCTCTTGATCGCATCGGCGTCGGAGCTGATCTGCATCAGCGCTGAATGGAAAGAAATCTGGCGCCGCGGCAACCTTGGC
>JBIPMO010000339.1:0-3180 GCA_044369085.1 Phycisphaerales bacterium | reverse complement strand
CGGCCAGGCCGTTGAAACCCAGGTCGTACGCGACATCCAGCCGCCAGCCGTCGATCCCGTCGCGCAGGTACGAGCGCACGATCGAGTCTCGCCCCTCCCACAGGTGCTCGCGCACCGCTCGGTTCTCCAGGTTCAGTTCGGGCAGGTTCGGCACGTTCGCCCAGCCGCGATAGCCGCTCTTGTACTTCCCGTCGAAGTAGAACCAGTCGCGGTGCGGGCTCGATGGGCTCTTCATCGCGTCCTGAAAGATGGGCGAGGTGCGGCCCATGTGATTGAAAACCCCGTCGAGCATGATCTTCATGCCCGAGGCGTGGCACTCGGCCGCCAGAGCCTTCAGATCCTCGCGCGTGCCGTACTCCGCGCTGACCTGCGCGTAGTCCTGGGCGTCGTACTTGTGGTTCGTGAACGCCTGACAGATCGGGTTGAGGTAGAGCACATCCGCGCCGAGCTGTTTCACGTGACCCAGCCGCTCGCGCAGCGTCGTCAGGTCGCCGCCCCAGAACGCCAGCTCGTGGGTGAAGCAACCCGGGTCATCCAGCCGAACACCGCCCTTGGGCACCTCGTCCCACGGGTGCAGCGTCCGCGGGGCGGCGTAGAGGTGCCGCTTGGTCTCCAACCGCTGCGCACTCGGCGGCGCGAAGCGGTCGACCAGCACCTGATAGATGATCGCCCCGCAGCGCCAGTCCGCCTCGCGTGCTGCATAGGTCGGGGCGCGCTGCTGGTCGTAGACACTGGCGTAGGCGGTCGGTGCGGGCTGGGTCACGGCTGGCTCCGGGTGTGAACACGAGGCGAAAGCTGTCGCCGCGGCGGCGGCGCACCAGGCCCGGCACAGACCGCGGCCATCGGGCGCATCCGCGCCGCGAGCTAAACGAAATCTACCGTGCAACGGCGAGCCCCACCTCATCGGACCCCACCTCAGGCCCATCGGCCGCGCGGGCCAGCGACTCGCCATCAACCCCGAGCGTCCAGGTCCACGGGCCACGCCCCGCCAGCGTCCCGAACGCCGGCGCGATCACCTCCACCGAGTGCGGCGAGCGCCTGTGCAGCGTGAGCCGCACCCGCCCGGCCGCATCCGTCACGCCCAGCACGGGCACCGCCGTCATGTACTCCTCAAGATTCTCGGAGTTCGCGGGCAGGGGCACCACGCCGGCGTCGAGCGGGATCACCCGCACCTGCGCCCCTTCAAGCGGAGCGCCACCGGCCGCGACCTGGAAGGTCACGCTCTGCGTCGGCCCGGCGCATCCGGCGAGCAGCCCGGCCATCAACCCAGCGATGATCCATGAGATCGAACGAAGCATGGCTGAAGTCTACAGAACGCGGGCCTGTCCGCCGCCGCGGCCGCTCTTCAGCCCCGGCGTGGGTTGCGCGCGCCGCGGCCCGCGGGCCCGCCGCCATCGCTCCGGCCCGGCCCCAGCGGCCCGGGACGTGCACGCGGCGCCGGTTCGATGGGCGCTTGAACCACCCGCGGGGGCATCGCCGTTTCGGCCGCAGGCTCCTCAGCTTCGTGCGCGGCATCGCCGGGTTCCTCGGCGGAATCCGCGATCGCCTCGCCGCGCGGCTCGATGCTCGCATCGATCCTCGCAAACACGAGCCGCCCGGCGTTGGTCTGCATCGTCCCGGTGACCGTGACGCCCACCTCGCTCCCGATCGCCGGATGACCATCCTCGACCACCACCATGGTGCCATCATCCAGGAAGCCCACCCCCTGCCCGGGCTGCTCGCCGCGACGGATGATGCGCAGCATGAGCGTCTCGCCCGGCGTCGCCGTCGGCTTCAGAGCCCCGGCGAGGTCGTGCAGGTTCACCGCCGTCGCGCCCTGGATCGCCGCCACGCGAGCCAGCCCGCTGTCAGTCGTCAGGATGATCGCGGGCAGATTCCGAGCCTGCTCGATCAGCGTCGCATCCACGGCCCCCGGCGGGGCGATCGCCTCCTCGATCTTCACATCCACCGCCGCCGCGTTCTGCAGCTTGGTCACCGTGTCGAGCCCCCGCCGACCGCGAGCCCGCTTGACGCGGTCCTGCGAATCGCTCAGCCGCTGCAGCTCTTCGATCACGTACCGCGGGATGATCAGTGATGATTGGAACAGCCCCGTCCGCGCCACATCCAGGATCCGCCCGTCGATCAGCACCGATGTATCCACGAGCAGCGGCCTTGACCCGCGGATCTTCTTCGAGAACTCCACGTACGGGATCACGAGCCGGAAGTCGTCTTGAGTCTGCAGCACCGTCGAGATGGTCAGGTAGCACACGCCCACGCCCAGCAGGATCTTGAAGGGCTCGAGCAGTTTCGCGCCGCCGAAATCGTAGATCTCGCCGAAGAGATCGATCACCAGCCCCAGGATCGCCGTCACCACCACGCCCGCGATCAGCCCGACGAAGATCGCCGTGATCGTCGAGAGCTTGCGCTTGGGGATCAGAAAGTCGATCGAGATCACGCCCGCAAAGAAGAGCAGCACCCCGAGCACCGCGAGCGGCCACCACCGCACCAGGCTCAGCCCGCCCCCGGGGGTCGCCGAGTCGGTCACGATCAGCAGCGAGGTGAAGACCACGAGCAAGACGAGGAAGATCGCCCGCAGCAGATTCAGCACCGGCGAGCGCGAGGTGCGGTCGAACCCCTCGGATTCAAACGCCCCGGCGGTTGGCTCGCTCATGTTCATCCCCCCATCAAAGCACCCCGGCCCACCGACAGCAAATCCGCCCCGGCTCGCCCCAGATATCACGGCCAAAGCCCCGAACCCGCCGCCTGCAGGGGGATGCGACACCGCATCGCCCGTGCGCCCCCGGACTCGCTACACTCCTGTCCTCCCGTCGCTCTGGTCGGCGACCGGGCCCGGTGCACGGGTGGCCCGTGAACCTGGTCAGGGCTTGACCGCAGCAGCCATAAGCGGCCGTCATCCGGTGCCGCCGGTGTCCTGGTCGCCTACCAGCGCGATGGGTTGCACAACAATCGATTGGCCCCGAGCGGCCGCGCTGTCCGAATCTCGGCGGCAACGCTGCATGAATGTCGTGCGCATCGGTTGTAAGTCTTTGTCAAATGAGGGCATACAGCACCATTGTCGCACGTGCTCTCCGAGATTCAGTTCTTAATGAACACGTGGCCGCCCGCACACATACACTTATGCACGGGTCGCGACGTGCGTCGCGCAGATCGGCGAAGGTCCGGCCGAGCGTCATGCCGCAT
>JBIPMO010000338.1:0-3183 GCA_044369085.1 Phycisphaerales bacterium | reverse complement strand
CGAAGCCACCATCGCTCGGGACCGCACCACGCCACGCATCAACTCGTTCATGTCGCCTCGCTTCCCCCGGTGTGTGAATCGAAAGGAACCATCGGCAGTTCCTTTGCTTGAACATACCCCTGTTTCAAGCGTCGGCAAGGTCGGTGAGCGGCGCACGATCTCTGACCCCCGCGAAAGATCGATCGTTTGGAGTATGTCAGGATTCGTCGCGGAATCTGGACAATCTCGAGGCGATGTTCTTGCCCCGCGCCGGAGTGGGGGCGGCTGGGCAACGGCAAGAACTTGTACACCTCGGGCACGGGCATCTTCACCTTCGACCCAGCGACAGGTGCCAACGCTGTCATCATCACCTGCGTCTCTGGCCAATACATCAACCGCCTGATCCCACCCCCAGTGCGGTTTCGCACGCGGATCTGGCGATGGTGGCGGGGTTGCGCCGCCGCCGGCGCTGAGCGAGATGTCGAGTTTGTGATCTGAAATCGCGTGATTGAAACACAAAGAAAGAGCCCACAGACGCGGGTCCGTGGGCTTCGTTGTTTCGTGCGCCACTGTCAAAGCCGGTGGCAGATGCCTGTCTCAGGCTTCTTCGCCCACCTGCCAGCGGAGGAACGCGGTCACGGTCGCGCCGGCGGGCAGCAGTTCCTTCACCTTCTTCGACGGGTCCATGACGAAGGGCTGCTCGAGCAGCGCGATCTCCTCGAAGAACTTGCGCATCCCGCCCTCGACCATCTTCTCGGCGATGTCCTTGGGCTTGCCGGATTCGATGGCCTGCTCGATGCGGAACTTGCGCTCCTTGTCGACGATGTGGGCCGGGATGTCGTTGGCGCTGACGCCCTTGGGGACCGGCACCGCCGAGACGATGTGCATGCAGATGTTGCGGGCGACGTCCTGAGAGACGCTTCCCTCGGCCTGGAACAGGGCGGCCTTCTTGCCGTCGTGGTGGACGTACTGGCCGAACATGGTCGCGCCGGTGCCCTCGAGCTTGTGGATGCGGGCGATCGATGCGTTCTCGCCCGTCGAGATGCGCACATCGTCGACCAGCTTGGTCATCTCCGCCGTCGGGGAGACCGCGCCGGCGTTCGACGCGAGGGCCATGGTGGCGATCTTGGTGGCGGCGGCACCGAAGGCTTCGTTCTTGGCGGTGAAGTCGGTCTCGGCTCGGAGCTCGACGATCGCGGCCGAGCGGCCGCTGGGATCGACCGCGATGACCACGCGGCCCTCGCCCGCGGCCCGGTCGGTGCGCTGGTCCATCTTGCCCTTGAGCTTCTTGCGCAGGTGATCGATGGCGGCGTCAACATCGCCGTTGGTTTCCTGCAGCGCCTTCTTGCACTCCATCATGGAGAGCCCCGTCTCGTTGCGGAGCTTCATCACGGTTTTGGCGTCGATTTCCATGGCTCAATCCTCGGGGTCGGTGTCTTGGCCGCGCCGGGCAGAGATCGCCGGCGCGAGCGGTGGGGGGCTTGTCTGGCTCGGCGATCCGCATGTCGGGTCGATCAGCGGCCCGCGTGCGCATCGGAGGTGACTGGACGATCTTCAAACACGGTGTCGCATCGGGAAGCGACACGCAAACCTGACGGGGCGCTCACTGGGCATCGGCACCGCTGGCCGCCGGCTGGGCCGGCGCATCCGACGAGCGGAACTGGCTTCGCGACGACCGACGACGGCCGCCCGGGCCACCGGCCCCTTCGGCCGAACGCTGCGCATCGCCCTCGCCCGCGACATCGCCGGGCGCGCCGGGGGCGCTCGCGGCGCCCGCCGGTGCGTTATCGCGGTTGCCGGTGGTCGTGGCCCGCTGCTGCTTGCCCTCGATCACGGCGGCGCAGAGCTCGCGGATCACGACATCGATGGAGCGCATCGAGTCGTCGTTGCCCGGGATCGGGATGTCGACGAGCTCGGGGTCGCCGTCGCTGTCGATCAGCGCGATGGTCGGGATGCCCAGCTTGCGGGCCTCGAGCAGCGCGTTGCGCTCGCGAGCGGTATCGATCACCACGATCGCCCCGGGCATGCGGTCCATCGACCGGATGCCCTCGAGGTTCCGCTTGATCTTCTTCATCTCGCGGCGGAGCTGCGACTCCATCTTCTTGGAGTAGGACTGGAAGTTGTCGTTCTGCTCGACCGTCTCGAGCTCTTCCATGCGCTTCAGCCGCGAACGGATGGTCCGGAAGTTGGTCAGCGTCCCGCCCAGCCAGCGCTCGGTGACCCAGTGCATCTTGACATCGCCGACGCGCTGCTGGAGCACATCGCGAGCCTGACGCTTGGTCCCGACGAAGCACACATCCTTGCCCTCGGCGACCGCCTTGGCGATGAACTTCTTGGCGAGCAGGATCCCCTTGATCGTTTCCTTGATGTCGATGATGTGGATGCTGTTGCGCTTGCCGTAGAGGTAGGGGCCCATCTTCGGGTTCCAGTTGCTGGAACGCTGGCCGAAATGGATGCCTGCTTCGATGAGGTCTTTGACGAGCGATGCGGACATGGTCGATTCCTTTGCAGCGGATCCGCGGGCTCTCCATCGGCGGCTCGCACCCTGTCACACGACGGGGCAACGAACCTGGCCTGACTCTCCCCGTGGCCGCCGCATGGACGACCGGAGGATGACAAGCCGAGAGACCGACAAGGTCGCTTGTGTGTGGGCGTGTGTCCCGCGGTTGGGCGGGCGCCCGAAGCCACCAGTACAACCATCCGAGAGCGGGTCCAACCCGCCGCCAGACGCCGGCCCGCCGATGTGGGCCGAGAAGTCATGTTAGCACCCCGTGCGGCGTTTGGCGAGGGCCCCGCCCGCACCCGCCGAACGGGCCCATTCCACGGGCGGCTCCCCCCCGCAGCGTCCGCAAACCGCCGATCCCTTCCCCTCCGCGATCCGAACACGTGTTTGCCATCGGGCGTGTGAACGTGTACGCTCTTCGGTTCGACATCTCGAAAGCCTCGGGGCGTAGCGCAGCTTGGTTAGCGCGTTTGACTGGGGGTCAAAAGGTCGGAGGTTCGAATCCTCTCGCCCCGATTTCAGTGGCAAGCCCCGCAGGGTCCGTACTTGCGGGGCTGTCGCTTTTAGAGCATTACGCCTGCCGCACCCACTTGAGCAGCCCCATCAGCGTCGGGGGCTTGCCGTACATCAGCACGCCCACGCGGAAGACCTTCGCGGCCGCCCAGACGGTGACGACGACGCCGAGAATGCCGCTGAGCGCC
>JBIPMO010000094.1:0-10753 GCA_044369085.1 Phycisphaerales bacterium | reverse complement strand
AGCCAGCCCGGATCCGATTCGGCCGCCGGCTGAACGGTGTTCACCCAGATTCACTTTTCTGTTTGAGGCTTGTTTGGGCGGATGGGACCGCGTTGGCCCGATATCTGCGCGCAAAGTCCTGAAATTAAACGGGTTAGCCTTGCATACCGGCCGGCCCGTGGTATTCTTGGGCTAAGCCCGCAAGCACAGGTCGGGCAGATTTTGCTTATGCATCGCTGTTAGAGGGAGAAGGTCGTCCAAGACGCGGCACAGGCGTTTTGCGTCGACGGCGCGCCTCGCACAGGGACCTCGGGCTTGTCGCCCGCGGAACGCGCACAGGACTTTGGAGGAGTCAGGATGTCTATTCGCACCGGGATCATCGCGCTTATCGCAGCGGCCTCCGCCGCGACGAGCGCCAGCGCCGATGTCGTCACACGCGATGTCGCGCTCACCAACGACACGGGAGTCAACTGGGGCTCCGTGCTCTTCTATCTGCTGCCCCCCACCGCGCTCTTCGACAACACTCGGTTCCAGCCGATCAAGTTCGTCGAGGACCTGCAGGGCTTCAGCGTCCCGATGCCCAATGCGGGCGTCACGTTCCCGGACGCGCCCCGCAACGATCAGGTGCGCTTCACCTTCGATGCGAACCAGTCGTTCCTGGGCAACGGGCAGACGCTGACGTTCCGTCTGACGGTGGATGATCCGACGAACTACGGGTTCCGGATCGGCTACCGCACGACCACCGCTCCGCAGCCGCCCGTGCCGACCCCCGGCGCGACGATGCTCGGCGGGCTGGCCGTGGTGGTGGTCGGCACCCGTCGCCGGCGCTGATCGCCCGGCTTCGCTCAGTTACCCAAGCACCCGCGGGCCAGTGTCCGCGGGTGTTCTCATGCGCGTGTTACAAGCATCTTGCGAGTGGATTGTGAAGCGATTCGGACCTGAAATGCTACTCGGACGTGCGCGCAAGCGCTGATTTTGCGGGCATTTGCGCACGAACCGGTTGCATCGCGAGTTTCAGGGTGCATACTCCCGCTGTCGCGCACAGGCGACGGAGTCGGAGACTCTTGAACAGTTTGGAGAAAGCACCGCGCGGACACCTCGCGCGGGGATTCATGCACGGTGCGCCCGTCCGCGCAGGCAGTCCGAGTTGCTCGGCCCTGATCGGCGGCAACACACCCGGAGGAGTTCGACGATGCGGATCGCAACCATCATCGCGGCGGCGGGATTGCTGGGAATCGGGGCCGCCTCGGCCTCGGCGGGCACCAGCACCCTCGTCTTCCCGCTCACCAATGACACCGGCGATGCCTGGGGTGACGTGACGTTCGAGCTGCGGCTGCCCCGCGGCGTCACCGTCAGCCCGGAGGCGTTCGCGGCGCTGCAGTTCGTGCTGGACATCAACCGGCACACCAGCACCAAGAACCCGTACGACCTCTCGCTCGACGCCCAGACGCACAAGGTGCTGAAGTTCGACTACTCGGCGTACGCGCCGATCACGGCGGGCGACGGAAGCGTTTCGTTCAGCCTGACCATCAACAACCCCGAGAACATCCCCTTCCGCGTGCACGTGGCCAAGGGCATCGTGCCCGCCCCCGGGGCCGGGATGGCGTTCCTGGGCGCGGCTGGTTTCGCGGCCTTCCGCCGCCGCCGCGTCGCGTGAGTTGCCCGGCGACGGGCCTGTGAATCGTGGGATTCTGACCTGACCAGATGATTCGGCTCTCGGAGAAAGAGCAATGCGCCTGACCAAGACACTGACCACCGCCGCGGCCTCCGCCGCGATCCTCGCCGCGACCAGCGGCGCTTCCGCCGGGTTCGTGAGCCTCGATGAGTTCACGACGGTTGTGAACTTCCCGACGCCCGCGACGTTCTACAAGTCGCTGACGCTGTTCATCACCAGCCAGGCGGGGGACGTGATCCCGGGCTCGTACTTCGATGTCGAGGCCGAGACCGGGGCCTTCATCGGCGATGAGCTCAGCAACGTGCCCCACCCCGCCGCGATCTCCTTCCTGGATGACAACGGCGAGCCGGGCAACCAGCTTCTGCGTTTCGAGTTCCCCGACAGCGACCTGTGGGAACCGGGCGAGACGCTGACGTTCAAGTTCACAGCGGTGCTCCCCGACACGGTCGATCGCTTCAAGATCGACTGGCAGTTCGAGACGGTGCCGACGCCCGGTGCCATCCCGCTCGCCGGGCTCGCCGCGGTCGCGGGGCTGCGTCGACGCAGGCGATAGACGCCGGATTGGTGATCTTGATTCTCGCGGAGCGACCGCGACGACTCACGCCGCGCAATCTTGGAGCATGGTTGCCGAGATCTCGCGAAGCCCGCAGGCGTGGTCCGGTTCCGCGCAGACGAAGAGGTGCTCGGTGTTGCGCAGGTGCGAGACGGTGCCGACGCGCTCGCCCTTCGGGTTGTGGATGCCGATCTTGGCACCCACGTAGCGCGGGTAATCGCGAGCCAGAGTGAGCACGGTACCTCGGCGGGCCAGCATCGATTCCAGTTCGTGTCGGCCGAGGTAGCCCTCATCGCTGAACGAGACGATCAGAATCGGGGCCCGAACCGCGTCGATCAGCCGCTGCATCGCCGCGGCGTGATTGGGGCGAGAGTTGAAGATGCTGCGTCGCTCGCGACAGTCGGCGCGTTTGCACGCCACACCGTAGACCTCGGGGGCATCCCAGCGCACGAGCGTCTCCCAGATGTGGTAGTTGCCGAGGTACGAATGCTGGTTGTACGGCGGGTCGATGTAGGCGAGGTCCGCTTCGAGTGTGCTGGCGGCTTCCAGCGCATCGCGCTCGAAGGCGAGGCCCTTGCCCGCTTCGGCTCGCGGCAGCACATCGGGCAACCTGAGCTCAAGGGCGTTAAGCGCCCGGGGCGCCCATTGCTTGAGGTAGGCCATCTGCACGCCCGTGGTGCTGTCGACGCGGTCGGCGGCCTCCATGAGTGAGACGAGCAGGACGGCTTCGAGTTCGGGCGGGGCGGCCAGGCGCGCGATGGCATCGCGGATGGCGTCGATCCGCTCGCCATTGCGAGGATGAATGAAGCGCGAGCGCTCGCAAAAGGTGTGAGTGAAGTAGCCGGGGCTGCCGTGCAGCCGGGACAGGTCGGCAAGGATGCGGCGGGCATCGGCCTCGACCGCTTCACGATCGGCCTGTACGTAGCACCGAGCGAGGGTCGCGGCGTAGGCGTTGTGGTCGACGGCGAGCACGCGGTAGCCGGTGCGCTTCAGAGCGTGGCCGACGCGCGAGGTGCCCGAGAAGAGGTCGAGCACGGTTCGGACGTGCGGGAACGCCGCGACGGCGTCGCGGATCAACGGGAGGAGGGTTCGCTTTGAGCCGAGGTACTTGACCATGTGACCGGGTGAGGCGTGCGTCTGGTGGCCGGCCGCGGGCGATTCGAGGAGACACGGGAGGGGCTCGCAGTCCTCTCCGGGGCCGCGCCGGCCCGCTTGATGGGAGTGAACATCTCCGGGCCTTGGCGGTACAACATGAGACCGACAGCGGGACCCCTGACGAATCCCGCATCGGCTCGGAGACTCGTGTCGCATGAACGTCAACGCTTGGAACTTCGGTCGGACGGGTCGGGGACGCACGATGCGGGCCGCGGTGGCGGCGGTCGCGGTGTCGGTGATGGGCATCGTCGGTGCGGTCGCATGGGGTCAGGCATCAGGGATGCAAGAGGGTCTGAGGCCCGTGACGCCGCGGGGTCCGCTGGAGCACGACGAGCAGGAAACGATCGACCTGTTCAAGCAGGCAGCGCCCTCAGTGGTGTTCATCAACGTCAAAGCGGTTCGCGAGCAGCGGATCAACATGTTCATGGTGCGCCCGAACGTCGTGAATGGGGCTGGCTCGGGCTTCGTTTGGGATGAACAGGGGCACATCGTCACGAACTACCACGTGGTGGCGGAAGCCGAGCGCAGCCGGGAATCCGAGCTTCAGGTGGTCTTCTCCGATGGCCAGGGGTTCGACGCCAAGGTGGTCGGTACCGCGCCCGATCAGGACCTTGCGGTCATCAAGGTGGATGCGCCGCCCGAGCGGCTGCGGCCGATCGCGGTCGGCGAGTCTGAGGATCTTCAGGTCGGGCAGCGCGTGCTGGCGATCGGCAACCCCTTCGGCCTGGATCAGACGCTCACGACCGGGATCATCTCGGCGCTGGGGCGGACGATCGAGTCGCTCTCTGGCAAGGAGATCCGCAACGTGATCCAGACGGATGCGGCGATCAACCCGGGGAACTCGGGCGGGCCGCTGCTGGATTCGGCCGGGCGGCTCATCGGGGTCAACACGGCGATCCGCAGCCCCAGCGGGGCGAGCGCGGGGATCGGCTTCGCGGTGCCCGTCGATACCGTCAACGAGGTGGTGAGCGATCTGGTCGAGCCAGGCCGAACGCCGCGAGCGACGCTCGGCATCGTGCGGGCCGAGCCATGGGTCGAACAACGGCTGCAGATCCGCCGCGGGGTGTTGATCGCGGATGTCGCGGAGAACTCGGGGGCGGCCAAGGCCGGGCTGAGGCCCACGATGATCCGCGAGAACCGCCGCGGGCGCTACATCGAGCTTGGCGATGTGATCGTCGGAATGGACGGGCAACCCGTGAACAACTTTTTCGAGTTGCGACAGGCTCTGCGCGATTACAAGCCCGGTGACACGGTGCGTCTGTCGATTGTGCGCAACTCGGAGGAGTTCGAGGTGCCCGTTCAACTGGGCGGCCGGCCGATCGAGTGATCCACGGCAAGGGCCTTGCACCGATGGCGGTTTCGGCTAGGATCCCCGTCAGGGAACTGCGCGGGTGATCCGGCCCCGCGGGAGGGTGCGCATGAAGGCCCTGATCTTGGGCATCGGAGACGCCTTCACCAACCGATCTTTCGGGACCAGCGCTCTTATTGAGGGTCCCGAGGGGTACTTTCTGCTGGACTGCCCGGACCTGATCCACCGGGCCCTGCGCGAGGCCTGCGAGGAATCGGGATGGAAGGTCGACCACCGGTCGATCAACGACGTCCTGATCACCCACCTGCACGGCGATCACTGCAACGGGCTGGAATCGTTCGGGTTCGCTCGGCTGGTGTCGCGTCTGAAGGGGGAGAACACGATGCTGCCGCGGCTGCACACGCACCCGGGGGCGGCGGCTCGGATCTGGGAGCGGCTGGCGCCGGCGATGGACCCACCGATCCACAAGGGCGGGCGGCGCTCGGTGCTCGATGATTTCTTCAACCTTCAGACCCTCGAGCCTGGACGCCCGGTGACCATCGCGGGTCTGACGGTGCACTGCCGGTACACGATCCATCCGGTGCCGACGATCGGGCTGAAGATCAGCGATGGCCGCAAGACCCTGGGCTGGAGCGGGGACACCTGCTTCGAGCAGGCCCATGTCGACTGGCTGAGCGACTGCGACATGATCGTTCACGAGGCGAACCTGGGCCCGGCGCACACGCAGATCGAGATGCTCAACGGGCTGCCCGATCGGGTCCGCAAGAAGATGCGGATCACGCACATCATCGATCAGTTCGATCGGACGCAGACGGACATGGTGCCGCTGCGTGAGGGGGAAGTGCTGGAGCTGTAACGCGGCGGAACTGCTTGGGATTCGATCGGCTTCACCCCACTACGTCAGGCAGTTCCTGCATCCCATCGGTCAGGTCGCGGCGGCCATCGGAGGTGATGAGCACATCCGCCTCGTAGTGAACCGCGAGCGAGCCATCGGCGGTGAAGATGGGCCATTCCCCCCGGCCCTGCTTGGTGGCCCCGGTGCCGACGGCGATCATGGGCTCGATGGCGACGAGCGTACCGACGGCTGGTTTCATGAGGGCCTCGGGCCATTCGCCCGGGTGGGTGGGGACGGTGTTGGCAACGAACGGCGGGCCATGGAGCTTGCGGCCGATGCCGTGCCCGCCGAGCCCGCGAACGCAGTAGAAGCCGTGCTTGCGCTCCACGCAGCTCTGAACGGCGGTGGCGTGGTCGAGCAGCGGGCGGTTTGGTGCCAGAGACGCAACGGCCTCTTTCAATGCCTCGCGGCCGCAGGCCATGAGCTTGAGCATCGTCGGGGTGGCGGATTTGACGGCGTAGGACCAGGCGGCATCGCCGATCCATCCGTTGTAGGTGACCCCGATATCGATCTTGAGAAGGTCACCTTCCTGGATCGGGCGGGTGATGTACCCGGCGGTGCCGTGGACGATGCAGTCGTTCAGCGACAGGCAGGCGTGGCTCGGGAACGCGGGGAGCCGCGACAGGCGGTAGCCCAGGAAGCAGGACTTGCACTTGAGGTCGCGGAAGATGCGGGCGACTTCCGCATCGATCTGAGCAAGGGTCTGGCCCGGCTTGATGAAGCTGACCAGGCGCTGATGGGTGATGACGACGCAGCGTGCGGCGGCGTAGGCGGCATCGGAGTCGGCTGGGCTGAGGCCGGTGCGGGACATGGGCGGGATGGTAGACGACCGGCAGCGCGGCGGGCGGGCTATGGGACTCTGGCGGCGCGGAACCGCCGGTGGACACTTTTTTCGATTCCCCGGCGTGGTCCCGCTGGCATCGACCCAAATCAAACGTAGGGTGTCAATGTAGGAAATCAGGGCGGCTTGTGCGGGGTCCTCCGCGGTCGGGTTCGGGTGCCGCAGGCGAGGCGGGATCCAGTTTCCGGGAGTATCCGGCTCGCCGTGCGCATCGTGCGTACAGGATGGTCGCAGGCCTTCGCGGGCTTGCGGCGGGGTCGTGGGCCGAACGTCATTGAGATGAGGAGATCGATCGAATGTCCAGCATGCTTGTCGGGTTCATGGCGGCGGTGTCGTTTCTTGGGGGCGAGCACGCCGGCGTTGATGCGGGGTGTTTGGTGGGTTCGCCCGCGTCTCCGTGGCTGGGGCGAGCGATGTTCGAGCGGCTGAGCCCGGAGCATCAGGAGATCTTTGCCACGATCTCCGCACTTCGAGTCCAGGGGAAACCCGCGCCGATCATGTGCCTCGACCCGGACTCGGATGAGGAAACGATCGCGGCGTTCGCTTCGTTCTTCGAGGGCCAGAGCGCTGACCGCTTCAATCTTGCGACCCGGTGGGGGGCGACGGCGACGAACCCCGCAGGACCAACAACGCAGGGCTTCGCTCCAACGGTGATCACGTGGACCGTCGTGCCCGACGGAACCGATATCCCCGACCGCAACGGCAACCCGGCCGACAGCAACCTAAGGGCGTTTCTGAACGGGATCTACGGCAACGAGAGCGTCTGGCTTCCGATCATCGAGTCCGTGTTCGAGCGCTGGGAAGCACTCACCGGAGTTGACTATCAGTACGAGCCCGCGGACGACGGGTCGTACGTGCTCGACACCTTCGGCTCGGCGGGCGTTCGAGCCGATGTGCGCATCGGCGGGCTGTTCATCGACGGGCCCGGGAACGTGCTTGCATACAACTACTTCCCGCAGTTCGGCGACATGGTGATCGACACCGGGGATACGTTCTACAACATCCTGGACAGCAACTCGATCCGGCTGCGAAACGTGGTGGCGCACGAGCACGGTCACGGAGCGGGGCACTTCCACGTGTGCCCGATCAACGCGACCAAGCTGATGGAGCCGACGGTGGCGGTGCCCTACGACGGGCCCCGTGCCGACGACATCCGCGGCATGCACCGGCAGTACGGCGATGTGAACGAGCCCGATGACACGCTCGCGACGGGCAAGAGCCTGGGCACGCTCGCGCCCGGGCAATCGGTGACGCGCGGTCCCACCCCCGCGCCGGTGGTGCCCTTCGCCTCGGTGCTGAGCATCGATGCCGCGACGGAGCAGGACTTCCACCTGGTCACGCTTTCTGGCGCGGCACGGCTGGCCGTGACATTGACACCGGTCGGGAACTTCTACGACAACGCGGTGCAGAACTCGGGGGCCTGCCCGACGGGGGTGGCGGGGTGCTGCACGCGGAGCTTCAGCGACTCGCTCCGTGCGCTGAACCTTGATTTCGAGGTGCTCTCGTCGAGCGGCGGGGTGCTGTCGACGGCGGCTCTGGCCGGGGCCGGCGACCCCGAGTCGGCCTCCATCACGCTCGCGGCGGGCGACTACGCGATCCGCGTGTTCGCATCGGGGGGCGGCGACGATGTGCAGTTCTACAACCTGTCGCTGTCGGCGACGGGAGGCACCACGGTGCTGCTCGCCCCCGAGTCGTCCGCGCCGGCCGCGATTCCCTTCAACACACCGACGAATCTGGTGTTCATCGTCGACCAGGGGAACGACACGCTCGTGGGCGGGCCCCGGCTGTTCGTTCGAACGGCATCGTCCGGCGCCTTCACATCGACGGCCATGACCAATCTGGGCGGCGGTCGCTGGCAGGGCACGATCGAACCGGTGCTCTGCGAGACGCAGTATTACTACGCCCGGGTCGAAGGGATCCTGACCGGCGAGGTTCTGTTCCCCGCCTCGGGCGCGGCCGCTCCGCTTTCGGTTGGTGTTGGGACACCGGTGAACTTCAGAAACTTCTCGTTCGGCGCTGCGGGCGATGAGGGATGGACGGTCAGCAACGGCGCCGGGCTCACCGACGGTGCGTGGCAGCGTGCCCAGCCCGGGCTGGCGTACTGCGGGCTGGGTGATCCGTACGGCGACTTCGACGGGTCGGGCTGGTGCTTCGTGACCGATGCCGACCAGCCCGGCGCTGGCAGCGCGTGCAACAACGATGTCGACAACGGAGATACCACGCTGACCTCGCCGGTGATCAGCCTCAGCGGGCTGATCGAGCCTCAGCTCGAGTACGCCCGGTGGTTCAACAACGGCATCACGAGCAGCCTGCCGAACGATCCGCTCGTCGTGGAGGTGTCCTCGAACGGCGGAGGGTCGTGGACGCCGCTGGAGCAGGTCGGACCGACGCCGACGACCAACCCTCCCGAGACGGCGGGCGAGTGGTACGTCAGGCGCTTCGCGCTCGCGCCCGTCGTCGGCAGCACATCGAACTTCCGCGTCCGCTTCCGCGCATCGGACTTTGCGCCCGGCTCGCGTGTCGAGGCGGCGATCGATTCGGTGCGTGTCTTCTCGTTCTCATGCTCGGCGGTGCCCGTGCCCTGCCCGGGCGATGCGGACGGCAGCAGCACGGTGACGTTCCTTGATATCACGACGATTCTGGCGAACTTCGGCAACGTCTACACCCCCGGCAGCGGCGCTGGGGACACCGACTCCAACGGGATCGTGAACTTCCTGGACCTGACGACGACGCTGGCGAACTTCGGCAACACCTGCTCGTGATGAGATCACGGATCGCCGTGGACCCGGCCGGTGCTGAGTCGGGCGCGTGACGGCGCAACCCGGACGCCGTCAGGCCGCCGATCCGCCGGATCGGCGTTTCTTTTTCTTCTTCGGCCGCGCTTCGGCCTGGGCGTACGAGCGGACGACCACTTCGGTGTAGCCCTCGCGTTGCACGGCGGGCAGGGCGATGTCGTAGACGGGTTGGCTCTGAGCGATGGAGACAGCCGATGCGCGCGAGATCTGCGGCATTTCGTACTCTTCGGCGATGCGCTGCTCGACAGCACGGATGACGCCCTCGCGCTCAACCGCGGGAACGTTGAGGAGCGCGGCGACCCAGCGGCGCATGAGCTCGGCGCCCCCGGAGAGGCGCAGGAGTTCAACCAGCATCCGGGCGTGGTCGTTGGGGGAGAGCTCCGGCGACTCTTCGGGCTTTGGCGGCGGGGTCAGCAGCGGCGGCCTGCGCTGCGGCCGATGCCCGGGCTGATTTGTCTTCTCTTGTGGGGGCATGGTCTGGGCTCTGGTGCGAGTTGGCCTCACCTGCGCGGGCCCGAAGGCGCGATTCGATGAGCTGGATGAAGACCTCGATGCGGTCGACGCGGAGTGTGAGCTTCTCGAGTGCCGCGGCGACGGCCGAGAGCAGTTCGGCCGGGTTGGCTTCCTTGAGTGCCTGGGCCCGGGCAGCGCTCTGCTTCATCGCGCCCTGGCCGGTGAGCAGCCATTGGGCGCTGATGTCGTACCGCGCGCACAGCGCGGCGAGGAACTCGACGCTGGGCGACTGGCCCTGCATGTAGCGCCGGACCGTCTCTGGATGCTGGCCGGTGGCGTCCCCCAGCGACCGGTAGGTGACGTGACCGACGACCGAGTGGATGCGTTCATGGAGCGGAGAAATATCCACGTCTTGAGTGTCCAAGGAAAGGGGAGGGGCCGCAAGTGTACGCAAGTTCACGCACCAAACGTTTCGAGCCCGCGAACGCCCAACATCGCCGCTCGCAGGGCCTTGCGCTGAGCGTTCGACGCATCGGTCACGCGACATCCGCGAGGCCCAGCGCTTCGCCGAAGGCCTTCATAAGACGCGACCGCAGGAGCTTCTCGGAGTGATCGGAGAGGATCGGCGACCGGTCGATCCAGACGCCCGCATCGCGGCGTGCCATGAGCAGCAGTTCCATGTCACGCGGGAACTCGGCCAGGCGGAAGGGGGCAGCGCCGGATTGCCTGGTGCCGATGAACTCACCCGGGCCGCGCAGCTCGAGGTCCTTCTCGGCGAGGGCGAAGCCGTCGGTGGTGGCGACCAGGGCCTTGAGGCGGGCTTCGGTTTCGGGCGGCAACTCGTCGCCGCCCGCGATGAGGGCGCACACCGAGGCCTTCTTTCCGCGGCCGACGCGTCCCCGCAGCTGATGAAGCTGCGCGAGACCGAAGCGCTCGGCCTGTTCGATGACCATCACGGCGGCGTTGGGGACGTCCACCCCCACCTCGATGACCGTGGTCGCGACCAGCGCATCGATCTTTCCGTCGCGGAATCGACGCATGATGGCCTCGCGCGTTTCGCGCTTGAGCCGCCCGTGCACGGCGGCGAGCGTCCGCCCG
>JBIPMO010000336.1:0-3256 GCA_044369085.1 Phycisphaerales bacterium | reverse complement strand
CCGCCCGGATCGGGTCAAGCCCCGTGGTCGGCTCGTCATAGAGCATCAGAGCCGGCCGCAGGATCATCGCCCGCGCCAGCGCCACCCGCTTCTGCTGACCCCCCGAGAGCTGCGATGGCACCTTCCATTCCACACCCGCCATGTCCACCATCGCCAGAGCCTCGGTCACCCGCTGCCGCCGCTCCGCTTCGCCGAGCGTCGTGTGCTCGAGGATCGGGAACTCCAGGTTCTCGCCCACCGTCATCGAGTCAAACAGCGCCGATGACTGAAACAAAAACCCCATCTGCTTCCGCACCGGCACCATCTCGCGCTCCCCGAGCGTGTCGATCCGCCGCCCCTTGAACCGAACCTCGCCCGAGTCGGGCCGCATCAGCCCCGCGATGTGCTTGAGGATCACGCTCTTGCCCGACCCCGATGGCCCCAGCACCACCGTCGTCTTCCCCGCCGGGAACCGCAGCGACACCCCGCGCAGCACATGCTGGGCCCCGAACGACTTGTAGACATCCACCAGTTCGACCAGCGGATCGCCCGTCGCCGCCATCGCGGCCACGGATTCGCTCATGCCAACAGGATCGGGCGCGGGGGCGTCGGGCATGCCCCTATCATCGCAGCGATGAACACCAACGTCGAGCGCGAACTCATCCTCAAAGGCCGGAAGTTCGACTTCGAGCGCATCACCTTCACCGGCGCCGGCGGCAAGAAGGTCACGCGCGAGGTGGTCCGCCACCCCGGAGCCGTCGTCATCCTGCCGCTGCTCGGCGAAGGTGCCGGCCTCCGCATCGTCATGATCCGAAACCGCCGCTTCACCCTCGGCCGCGAGCTGTGGGAGCTCCCCGCCGGCACCCTCGAGCCCCCCGAGGACCCCGCCCGCTGCGCCGCCCGCGAACTCGAGGAAGAAACCGGCTACCGACCGGCCAAGGTCGAATCGATGGGATCCTTCTACACCACCCCCGGTATGACCGATGAACTCATGCGAGCCTACCTCGCCACGGGCCTGACCCACGTCGGCCAGCACCTGGAAGAGGACGAGAACATCCGCCCCGAACTCGTAGAACCCCGCGAGGCCCTGTCGATGCTCGATCGTGGTGAACTCGTCGATGCCAAGTCCATGCTCACCCTGCTCATCGCCGCCCGCCGCGGCCTGATCGGCGGGGCCGCATGATGCCGGGCCGGCGCGAGAACAGCGGCTGGCCTCCGCCGTCGGATGACTCGGGCGGTCGCTCGGGCGCCGGCCGACTCTTCGCGCGCCTCTTCGAAAACCCCGACAACCCGCTTGGCTGGTCCCTCAGGGTCTTCACCGCCTTCGGAATCACCGTCCGCCTCCACCTCACCACCATCCTCTTTGTCGTCTTCATGCTCCTCTGGTCCATCCCCCCGGGCCACGCGGGCATCGGCTTCATGACCCTCTCCATGGGTTCGCTCCTGCTCCTCGTGCTCCTCCACGAGTTCGGCCACTGCTTCGCCTGCCGGTGGGTCGGCGGAACCGCCGACCGAATCGTCATGCTCCCCTTCGGCGGCCTCGCCCTCGTCCGACCCCCCGATGAGTGGAAGGCAAACTTCATCACCACCGCGGGCGGGCCTATGGTCAACGTCGCCATCGTCCCCCTCACCTCCACCGCGCTCTTCCTCGCGGGCCTCGGCGGGCACATCATCTTCAACCCGCTCAACCCCATGGGGGTCATCAGCGACCCCGCCTTCGCCGGCTCGTCATCCATCGCCTCCTACGCCCGCGTCGGCCTCTGGTGGCTGCACTACATCAACCTCGTGCTCCTCGCCTTCAACGTCCTCATCCCCGCCTACCCCCTCGACGGCGGAAGGCTCATGCAGGCCCTGCTCTGGCGCAAAAAGGGATACCGCGTCGCCACCGAAATCGCCGTCACCATCGGTCTGCTCGCCGCCATGGCCCTGGGTGTGTTCGCCCTCGTCGCCGATGAATCCATGCTCCTGGTCATCGCCGTCTTCGCGGGCTGGTCATGCTGGATGGAGCGCCGCCGCCTCCGAGCCCCCGATGAACTCGGCGAGTCGCTCGGCTCCTTGGGCTCGGGCATCTCGGGCATCCCCGATGATGAGGCCGCCCAGCTCGAAAGAGCCAAGCGAGAAAGCGAAAAGCAACGCGCCACCGAAGAAGCCGAACAGGCCGAGCTCGACCGCATCCTCGCCAGGATCAGCGAGGTCGGCATGGATGGCCTCACCCGAGCCGAACGCAAAGCCCTCCAGCGAGCCACCGAAAAGAAGCGCCAAGCCGGCGGCTGACCCTACCGCTGCGTCATGTCCAGCAGCCGCCGCAGAGCATCAAACGCCTGCATCGGCGACAGACTGTTGATGTCCAGCTTCTTCAGCTCGATCAGCGCCGGATGATCCCCCGCCTCGCCGAACAGCGCAAGCTGCGGGCCGCGCTGCCGCCGCGGCGCTGCCCCCGCCAGCCGCAGTGGGGGGGCTTCATCACCTGCCTCACGCGACCTGACGGCGGGCATCGCCGTCAGCGCCGCCCCGCCATGCGAAACGCTCAGCGATTCCAGAAGCACATCCGCCCGCTCGACAACCCCGCGCGGCAGCCCCGCGAGCCGAGCCACGTGAATCCCGTACGACCGCGATGCACGGCCGGGCAGAATCCGGTGCAGGAAGATCACCTGCCCTTCCCACTCCCGCACCGCCACCTGCAGGTTCACCACACGCTCGGGCATCCGGTCCGCAAGGTCCGTCACCTCGTGGTAGTGCGTCGCAAACAGCGTCCGCGGCCGCGCCTCCCCGCCCCCGTCCCCGGCCAGATACTCCGCCACCGCCCACGCCAGTGAAAGCCCATCCAGCGTCGATGTCCCGCGCCCGATCTCATCCAGAATCACGAGCGACCGCCCCGAAGCGTGGTTCAGGATCGCCGCCGTCTCCACCATCTCCACCATGAACGTCGACTGACCGGCGTGCAGCGCATCATCGGCCCCGATCCGCGTGAAGATCCGGTCCGTCACCCCGATCGTCGCCGCCGTCGCGGGCACGAACGATCCCGCGTGCGCCAGCAGCGTCACCAGCGCCACCATGCGGATGTACGTGCTCTTGCCCGCCATGTTCGGGCCCGTGATCAGCGCCAGACCCGCCGCGTGCGCGTTCATCGCCGCCTCGCCCGCCCCCCCGCCCGCCCCGGCCATCCCCAGCGCGCAGTCATTGGGCACAAACCGCTCGCCGAGCAGCTCCTCCAGCACCGGGTGCCGCGCCTGACGAAGATCCAGCACCGCCTCGTCCCGCATCACGGGCCGCGTCC
>JBIPMO010000335.1:0-3260 GCA_044369085.1 Phycisphaerales bacterium | reverse complement strand
GAAGTACGTCTGCGATGAGTTCGCCGAGATCGTCCGGTACCGGCTCTCCTGCTGGGCCAGGATCTCCTCGCGGTACTGGTCGCGCAGCTCGGGGGTGTCGGCCGTCGTCGGGTCGCGGCCGATCGCGTCGGCGATGCGCGCCTCGACCTCCTTCTCGATCGATGCATCGCGCTGGTCCCGCAGCTCGTCGCCGATCTTCTCCCGAAGCGCCGGTGTGTCCTGCACCGTCGAGTCCTGCTGCTTCATCTCCGCAAGCCGCGAATCGACGTACCGGCGAAGCCGCAGCTCGCCCAGGAACTTCCCGGGCCGCGCCCCACGCCGAGCCACCAGAACCTGCGTCTCCAGCAGCCGCCGATCCTCGGTCATCAGGTCGGCACGCTCGAACGTCGGCACCCCGTCATCGCGGACCTGGTACGCGATCTCCCCCTGCGCCGGCTGGTGCCGCAGATACTCGGTGAACAGGTACACACCGCCCGCCGTCACCGACAACAGCACCACATTCAGCCCCATCACCCCCAGCCACTTGCCCAGCAGGTACTGCCACGGCGCCACGGGCTTGGTCATCGTCTGCCAGATGATCCGGTCGCGCTGCTCGAACGCCACCGTCCCCGCCGCCAGAAACAGCGTCAGCAGTGCCAGCACCGCGTACGACAGCCCCGTCCCGTACTGCAGCCACTGCTGAACCCGGTACCGCAGCGGCTGGGCCTCGTTCAGCGACCCCGGCACGTACGCCAGCATCAGCAGCAGGATCACGATGAACACCAGCGACACCTTCATCCGCACCGCTTCGCTCAGCACGTTCCGCGCCACCGCCACCACCGGCCAAGGGCCCGAAAGCGCGAGCCGCAACAACTCCATCCCCGTCAGGAACGCCAGAGCCAGCGGAGTCACCGCGATCAGCAGCGTCCCAAGACCCGCCACCGGGGGCCACAGCGTCATCGGCCACGCCAGCCCCCACCCCAGAGCCAGCAACCCCAGATACGTCAGCGAAAGCCCGAGCCAGATGATCGCCGACACCGCCGCCACCGCGACCACGAACACCGCCGCCACGATCCACGCCCCGCTGATCGGGATCGTCCTGGTCACGATCTGAGGCTCGGCCGGGCCGCCATCAGCGCCCGCGGGCGCGGCCCCCTCCGACCCTTCAGCCCCCCCCTCGGCCCCGGCCTCGCCGCCCGCGACAGGAGGATTCGCCCCCTCGCGTACCACGCTCAGCGGCCGCACCGTCAGGATGAGCGCATCGACCGCGCGCCGCACAACCTCGACCGGCGAGGCCTGACCGCCGATGCCCCCCGCCGCCGCCCGAGCACGCTCGCCGCTGCGCTGAAGCACCCGTTCGGGAGCACCGGGCTCGTTGGCGATCACCACCAGCGCGATGAACGACACGACCGCGAGCACGGCGACAACCCCGGTCGCAACAACCTTGTACCGCGTCGAGCGCTGCAGCCGGTTCAGCCCGGCGATCATGGCCCCGAACTTCACGATGAACGCTCCCGCCCCGCCCCGTCATCATCGGGCCCGAGCAGGTTACCGATCACACCCCGGTCGGGCTGGCTCGCCTTCGGAGCCGCGGTGGGCGCCGCCGGCGCACGCTCGCCGCCGCTCGGAGCGCCCCGCGCCCCCGCCGCCAGCAGATCCTCGATCACATCGTGCTTGGGCCCGCACGTCGCGGTTTCGATGGGCATCGCGCGATCGGCGGGCTCGAAGGCCGCGGGCTCGCCGCCGCCGGTCAGCCGCTCGATCAGTTCCTGGCCGCTCGCCCCCTCCCCCATCAGGAACGACGCCGTGGGCCCGCTGCCCGCCGCCCCGCTCGTCGCCACCTGCTCGGCCCGCGCACGCTCGACCAGGTCGATGAACAGGTCCTCGAGCTTCTGCCGCGGCCGGCTGAACCGCGAGACATGCCGCTGGTGCCGCGCCAGCACGCCGCGGATCTCCTCGACCGTCTGGGGATCCAGGTTCTCCGTCTCGATGATCGTGCGCTCCTTGGATTCCAGGAGGTCATCGCACGTCCCCTGCGCCCGGATCTTGCCGCCGTAGAGGATCACCATCCGGTCCACGCAGTCCTCGACATCCGACAGCAGGTGCGACGACAGCAGGATCGTCTTGCCGCGCTTGCCCAGGTGCAGGATCAGGTCCTTCACCTGCCGCGTCCCCAGCGGATCCAGCCCGGTCGTGGGCTCATCAAGGATCAGGAACTCCGGATCGTTGATGAGCGCCTGCGCAATCCCGATGCGCCGCTGCATGCCCTTGGAGTACTCGCGCACCTGCCGGTGCTGCACCGCCGTGAGCCCCACCATGTCCAGCAGCTCATCGATCCGCTTCTCGCGCGTCCGCCCGTCGAGCCCGAACAGCTTGCCGTAGTAGTCCAGCGTCTCGCGAGCATCCAGGAACGGGTACAGGTACGACTCTTCTGGCAGGTAGCCGATCCGCGACTTGGTCTGCACATCGTGCGCCGACCGCCCGAACACCGCCAGCCGCCCCTTGGACTTCTTCAGCAGCCCCAGGATCATCTTGATCGTCGTGGACTTCCCCGAACCGTTCGGGCCCAGCAGCCCGAAGATCTCGCCACGCCGCACCTCAAAGTCGATCCCATCCACCGCCCGCGCCCGGTCGCGCAGCCAGAAATCCTTGAACAGCTTGGTCAGCCCCGCCGCGAGCACGATCGGCGGCTCGTCCGGGCTGCGCTGGAACGATGTCGATGCGGACTGAACCATCATGCACTCCGCGAGCGGCCGGCCGTCCGACCACCTTCAATCACTTGTTGCCCATGTCGCGCCGCAGCTTCTGCACCCGCGGGTTGTTCTCAACATCCATCGACTTCTGCGCCGCCTCCAGCGCACGCTGGATCTGCGGGTCCGGCGAAACCAGCAGCTCGAAGCTCCCCAAACCTTCGGGCAGCCACTGCACCTCGACGTTCGCCCGCGACAGCACCGAAGCCAGCGCATCCGTCAGCGCCCCGGTCAGGAACACCGACGGGCTGGCTCGGTACTGCTGCAAACGCGCCGCGAAGGTCTCGGCGCTCCGCTGGGCCATCTGCACCACCGTCCCGCGGTACTGCGTCGCCTCGCTCATCAGCTGCGACACCTCGCCCGAAAGGCTCAGCTCCGCGTACTCGCGGCCGTTCACCTGAACCGCCACCCCGTTCTTCTCGCCGTTGAGCACCGAATCGATCTGCGCAAGAACTCCATCGGCCTTCTTCTCATCCCCCAGCTCCAGAGCGTTCTCGTAGTCCGTGATCAGGTCCAAGAGCGCCTGGTGAG
>JBIPMO010000093.1:0-10820 GCA_044369085.1 Phycisphaerales bacterium | reverse complement strand
TCGAACCGACTGACACGCCTCATCACCGCCGACCGCGCAGTGTGGGACGGGCGCGGCTGGGTGCTGGAATCCGGATCGGCACGCCAGCCGCCCGCAACGCCCGGCTCGGCCCCGCCACCGGCCAGGCGCATCGAGCGCCTGGACACCTCGCTGGACCCCGCTCGGCTCAAGGTCCGACTCACCCAGGGCTTCGCACAGTCGCTCAGCCTGCGCGAGCTCTCCTCGCTCACCAACGGGGGCGGCATGGACGATTCCACCCGCGAGCGCCTCGAGCGCACGTTCTGGGGCCGCATCGCGGGCTGGTGCTGCACCTTCATCGCGCTGTGGGGCGCGCTCTCGCTCTTCCTGGTCCGCTCGCCACGGCCCATGTTCACGCCGGCCCTCCGCGCTGCGCCCATCGCGCTGGCCGGCTTCGCCGCCGGCGCGGCCGCCTCAAGCCTCGCCATACCCGGCCTCCCCGTCTGGTTCGGCGCGTTCGTGCCCTGCGCTGCCCTGCTCTCGATCACCGTCGCCCTGGCGACTGGCGTCGAGACCTGAACACGCCGCCATTTCAAACGAGCCGCGACCGTCAGGGAGCGGACACCCCGACCGGCAAACAAAGAGGGCCGGGCAAGCGCCCGACCCTCTCGTTCTTCAATCGTCGTCCGCCGCGGATTCGCCGGCGATCAGCCGAGCATCACGGGAAGATGCCGCGCAGTGCGTACACCTGACCGATCCGCTCCAGAGCCGCGATGTACGCCGCCGTACGCATCGGCACACCGAACTTCTGCCGCGCCAACTGCACGCGACGGGCCGCCTGCACCATGTGACGGTTCAGCTCGTCGTCGACCTTCTCCAGGTCCCAGATCTGCTGCGTCTTGTTCTGAACCCACTCGAAGTACGACACGGTCACGCCGCCCGCCGAGCACAGGATCGCGGGCAGGATCTCGATCCCCTTATCCATCAGGATGCGCTCGCCCGCCGGGGTCGTCGGGGCGTTGGCCGCCTCGGCGATCACCTTGCACTCGAGCTGCTTGGCCCGCTCGGGGTTGATCATCTGCTCCAAAGCCGCGGGGATGAACACATCCACCTTGGTCTTGTAGAACTCATCGGCGGTGATCTTGTCCCCGCCCTTGAACCCCGCCACGCCGCCGTGAACCTTGACGTGCTCGTCCAGCGACATGGTGTCCAGCCCGCCCGTGTTGATCACGCCGCCGGTGTGGTCCATCGCGGTGATGACCTTGCCGCCGCGTTCGGCCCACAGCTTGGCCGACCACGAACCCACGTTGCCGTACCCCAGCACCGAGCACGTCCCGCCCTTCATCGAGAGCTTCAGCTCGGGCAGCAGCTCGGCCAGCACGTCGATCACGCCCTGCCCGGTCGCCTTCTCACGCCCCAGCGACCCGCCGACTTCCACGGGCTTGCCGGTCACGACCGCCATCGCGTCCTTGGCGCCGTTGGTGATCGAGGAGTAGGTGTCGGCGAACCACGCCATCATCTGCGCGTTGGAACCCACATCGGGCGCCGGGATGTCATAGTCCGGGCCGATCTGCGGCGCGATCGCCGCCACGAAGCGACGCACCACGCGCATCAGCTCGCCCTTCGACAGCGCGTAGGGATCGCACTTCACCCCGCCCTTGCCGCCGCCGTAGGGGATCCGAACCAGCGAGCACTTCATCGTCATCAGCACCGCCAGCGACTTCACATCGTCCAGGCTGACGTGCGGGTGGAAGCGCAGCCCGCCCTTGAACGGGCCCAGCGCGTTGTTGTGCTGCACCCGGTACCCCTTGAACAGACGGTGATGCCCGTCGTCCATCAGCACCGGGAAGTGCACCATGATCTCGTTCTTGGGCTGCGCCAGGATGATCTGCATGTGGTGCGGCAGCCCCAGCACCTCGGCGGCCTGCAGCACCGCATCGATTGTTTGCAGGTAAAGATTGTCCGGATCGCGCTCCATTCCCAGCTCGTCAAAGACGGCCGAGCCCAGGTGCTGACGGGAAGGTGAGGAGATGGTTGCTTTGGATGCCATGGCGCGACTCATCCGGGGGTGATGGCTGGCGGTTACGCTCTTGTCCGAGCGGATGCGGCGAGCGCGACGAGACCGTCTCGTCGTTCGGCCGCTGCCGGGCGCCTTCGTGCGCCTCGGCGACTTCCGTTTCGTTTCCGCCGGTCCACCATGCCCGGCTTCAGGAGCAAGAAACGGCGATGATAGTCTACTTTGCCAGCGACCTCGTCTGGGCCACACGCATCAAAGGGGTCGCCGACGATCTCGGGATCCCCGCCCGACCAGTCCGCAACATCGAGATGCTCGAAGCGCGCCTGGCCGACAGCCCGGTCGCCGGGCTCATCGTCGACCTCGATGCCCCCGAGACCGCCCTGGCCCTCGTGCAACACCTGCGTGAGTGGGAAGCCAGAAAAACCGCTGAAAATCAGGGCACAATCCGCGAACCGCTGCGTATCGTCGCCTTCGGGCCCCACGTTGAGACACAGGCACTTGCCCAAGCAAAGCTCGCGGGCGCGGATGCCGCCATGACGCGCGGGGCCTTTCATCACCAGTTGGCCCAGGTGCTCACGGCCGTGGCGGCGGGGGCAAAGTAAAGCGGTTTACTTGCCGCCCTCTCGCCGCGCTCTCACCGTGCCCGCCACGGCAACCCGAACAGCACGCGCGTCGGGCCGGTCAGCGTCACCAGCCAGCACAGCGCAAGCGTAATCGCCATCGACCCCACCGTCAGCAGCACGAACGAAGCGCTCGCGCCAAGGCCCCAACCCAAGATGAACCACGCCAGCACAACAATCACCGTCTGGTGCCAGATGTAGAACGGGTACGTCAGGTGACGCACGCGATGCAGCCACGCGCCGGGCTCGCTGAGCCACACCCGCGCGTACCCCATCAGCGCCACGATCCAGCACCACGCCGCGACGCCCCGCACCACGCGCCGCTCGATGTACGCGCTCCACCACGATGCCTCGAACCACCCTCCCCAGAACGGGAGCAGCGCAATCACGGTCGCCACAAGCGCGATGCACATCGCAACGCGACGCGCCCGCACGATCGCCTCGTCCACCCCCGGGCACGCCACGATGAAATAGCCCAGCAGGAAGAACACCAGCGACAGCGAGAGATTCGCCCAGTCGCTCACCAGATTGTGGGTAGTCGGGAACCGCCAGCGGAGAGCCGCATCGACCGCGACCACGATCGGGATCGGCGCAAAGATCCGCCATCCACTCGAGACCCACGCTCCCAGTCGCTCCAGCCTGCGCCGCCAGGCCTCGCCGCGCATGCGCAGGAACATCGGCAAGGCGACCACCGAGAACACCCCGACATACGCCAGAAACCACAGGTGATGCCAGGAGAAGTTCCCCTTCGGATACACACCGTCAAACATGCTCGGCAGGAACTGCAGGTACGTTCCCTCGAAGTTGATCGGGCTGGAGCGCGCCACATCGGCGCGGCCGATCCGCTCGATGTACACCTGCGGCGGGACGATCAGCAGCATCCCGGCCACGAGGGGGAGAAGCAGCCGCAGCAGCCGGTCCTTGAGAAACTCGCGAGCGGTGCGCTTCCCTAGCGCGAAGTACACCGCCGCGCCTGAAATCACGAACAGCAGCGGCATGCGCCAGAGCCGCAGCACATCCCCGATCATCGCGATCCAGTCGCTCCGCTCGGCACTCTTGATGTGAAACGTGTCCCGGTCGAACACCCTCGTGCAATGGAACACCAGCAGCAGCGCCAGCGCGATCACCCGCAGCCAATCCAGATCGTGCCGCCGAGTGTCGACTAAGGGCTCGCCCATCCGCACACCCTCCACGCGCCGAGCGTTGTTAGGAGTTTCGGGATCGCCCTTTCACCCCTGCGACCCCTCGTTCCTGCATGTATTTCGCCGCGCGCCATCGTCCGGGCAACTCGATCAGGCCGACCGCATCCACGCGCTGAATCGCTGAGCGCTCACGCCGAGCTCGCGCCTGACCTCCGCGAGCGTCCGAGGACGCAGTCCCCCAAGGCCGAAACGCAGAGCGAGAGCCGAAGCCGCATCGGTCCCGGCCCCGCTCGCAACGGCGGCCACAACTCGCCCGGGCGGATCGAGCCATGCCTGCCACGGCGCGATGCGCCGATTCCAATGTTCCTCCATCGCCCCCGGAGCGAGCTCAGTCCGTCGCGCCCAAATGTCCGCCTCATCCGCGTGCGCCACCGCCGCGAGCGACCGCGCCAGCGCCACGCTGACCGGCGCCGCGAGCCGCCCGCCCGAGAAAGGATCGAAGTGGTCTACACCCCACCCCGCCGCATCCATCGCCGCACGCCGCCACCGCGATAGTTCCGCCGGCCGCATCGACTCCAGAGCAACCCCCGACCGCTCGGCGACCGCACGCGCCGCGATCCCCTGCACGCTCCGCATCAGCTCGATCTTGAGCAGTGCGGCCCAGCGCAGGCGGGTCTCGATCTCATCCAGCACCGAAGACCGCGGCGAGAACCGCGGCAAACTGGCGACCATCGACCGCGCCTGCCAGCGCAGCACCTGGTACGCCAATGCACGGGCGTGCTCGAGCTCCGCCTCCGGCCCGGCATCCTCCGCCGATGCGATGAACCCCGCCGAAGAGTCGTCCGCGCCGGCATCCAAGCCCGCCACCACCGCCGGGTGCGACAGGATCGGAACATCAAGTCCTATCCCGAACGCACCGGCATCATCGGGCACCCCGGGCCATTCGATCCGCCTCAATAGCTCGCCGCGACGCTCGTTCACCAGGCGTTGAACGCTCGCCGCCGAGCGCCCGTACTCGCGTGCCAGCGCCGCCGGGCTCCCCCCGCCGCGCCAGGCTTCGAACAGCTCGCGCCGCCGCTCGCCGTGCATCGGCCCGGGCTCATCGAATATCGGCGCCTTCGCCCGCGCCTCGCGCCGCAGCAGGAGCTGCCGAACCGCCTGCATCGACACCCCGAACCGTTCCGCCAGCCTCGCCGAGACCTTCGCGAGCGACCACCCCAATCGGCGCCGATACCCCGCCGCCTCGCGCACGATGCGCTCGCGCTGCGCCGCCGTCAGCCGCGCCGGCGTCTTTCGTGATGCCGCCCCGCGCACGCCGCGTTTCTCGAACGCCTCGACCGAGCGCTTCAGGTACGCGAGCCGCGCCGTGCCGTCAGCGGCGATCACACGAACCGCCAGAAGCCCGGCCCGCCGATCGCGCTCCAGCGTGCGCACCGTCACGTTCCATCTTTTCACCAGCTCATCGCCCGCGATCACCCTGTCACCGATGGCCTTCTCGTCCAGCCTCGCGCGCACCGCGAGCCGTTCGGCGATCGCGCTCAGATCTCCCAGCAGCGCCGCCCCGACCAGCTCGACACCGCTGTCCTCACCGGGCGCGAAGCCTGTCACCTGACGGATCACCCACGCCTCGGGGTACGTCCGCGACGGCTCGATCACCAGAGCCAGGTCAGCGAGCCTTTCGATCTGGCGAACCACCGCCGCCGCGCTCGCGAAGCGCAGCTGCCCCGCGAGGTCCTCGAGCGCGCCGGTGCGGATGAGAAAGGGGCGTGGCATGACAGCGTCAAACCCTATCCCTTTGCCGCAAGGCCCGTCCGCGAGCCGCTCGCCGCCCCCCCACCGCTATACTCCGCCTGTGTCCAGCAGCGCCGGATCCATCCACCAGACCGCGAAGATCGACCCTTCGGCTCGCATCGATCCTGCCGCCGTGATCGGCCCGAACGTCACCGTGGGCCAGGATGTCATCATCGGCCCGCACTGCTCGATCGGTGCCGGCACCACCCTCCGCCCGCGCTGCATCATCGTCCAGCACACCACCATCGGCGAGGCCAACGACATCCACCCCTATGCCGTCATCGGCGGCGACCCCCAGGACAAGTCCTACGACCCCGCCCGTCCGGGTGAGACCATCATCGGCGACCGCAATATCATCCGCGAGCACGTCACCATTTCGCGCTCGAACTGGAACGGCGGGCCCACGCGCATCGGCTCGGGGTGCTACATCATGGCCCTGGCACACATCGGCCACAACGCCCAGATCGGCGACAACTGCATCCTCGCCAACACCGCCTCGCTCGCGGGCCACGCTCGCCTGGGCAACGGCTGCGTCATGTCGGGCGGGACGGGCATCCACCAGTTCACCACCGTCGGCGACGGCGTCATGTTCCGCGGCGGCGCCATGGTCTCCATGCACGTGCCCCCCTTCGTCGTCGTCATGTCGGGCAACTGCATCGGCGGCCTCAACAAGGTCGGCCTCATGCGCAACCCGGCCCTCAACTCCAACGACCGCATCGAGATCAAAGAAGCATTCCGAGCCATCTACCGCACCCGCGCCGCGACACCCATGGCCGAGCTCCTCACTGAGCTGCGCGCCCGCCAGTGGGGCCCGGGCGCGACGCGGTTCCTTGATTTCATCGCCGATGCGCTCGCCCAGGAACCCCCGCGCCGCCGCGGCGTCTGCGGCGGCCGCAAGCAGCGCTCCCGCGGCGCCATCAGCGACCCCGTCGATTGAGCGCTGCCCCCTCCGCCGCCTTTACTCAATCTCGCTGCGTTCCGAAGCGCCCGGGCCGTACCCGTGCACTTTCACATCCGGCTCGCGCTCGATCGCCCGCTGAAGCCGCGACCCGCTTGGTGCCCACAACCCGGGGTGCCGCGATGCGAACTGGTCCAGAGCCGCGACGTGCCCGTCAAAGAATGCCGCGTTCATCCGCCCGGTGTGCCGGTACACCAGGGGGATGTTCCAGGAGGTACCGCCACCGCCGAGCCTGCCCCACGAGCGTGAATCAACATCGCACGCCGTGCGCTCGCTGAACGCGCCCCAGTTCTGATGCGAATACGAAGCATCAAAGTCCATCTGGTACGCATCCAGGTAGCGGAACGCGTCCGCAAAGGCGATCTTCCTCGCGGGCGACCCCGTGTTCGTGAGGCGCGGCATGTACCCGGGAGGAATCACGAACGTCCGCTGAAGCTCCTTCAGCTTCGCGGATGAATCCTGCGTAATGAACTTCAGACGGTCGTACGAGTACGCCCCCCCGAACAACTGAAAGTTCGCGGGCATCATGTACGAGATCCCGTGCGCGGGCGGCAGCTTCTTCTCGCGAATCCACGCGGCCATGCCGGCGTTGCCCGCGTCGCCACCGCCGATCCAGATCGGCGCTCGCTCACGCATCGAAGGATCGCTGTAACGCTCGAGCAGCGCGTAGAAACGCTCGTGACGTCGCACCGGCAGCGAATCGTCGCGCAGACTCGGGCTCATCCAGTCGTTCACCTGCACCGGCGCGCGCGACCGCTTGTCGAGCCGAGCGATCGCCGCCTCCGTCGGCCGGTACCAGAGCGAGTACCCCGATGTCGCGTACCCCGGGATCCATTCAAGCTGGTCCGCGCCGTACGAAAGCAGCCCCTGCGCAAGCTGACGCTGCGTCGAGGCGCACACCATCGCCCGCGAGGCTTCCCGGCTCCGCGCCAGGGTTGGCAGCAGCAGACCCATCAGGATGCTGATGATCGAGACCACCACCAGCAGTTCGACGAGCGTGAACCCACGCCTCGCCTCCCTGGGCGGCGCCACCGCATCGCTCGTGTCCCCGAATCCGAGCATGGACATAACAATAAGAACAGATGCAAGACCTGTTCAACGCCACCCACCCATGCTATGAAATTGTGGACAACCAGAAGATAACTCTGCGCCAAGCACCCGGGGGGTCGGGCAACTCCGACAGAACAACCCTCAGCTCATGATCTCCACGATCTCAAATCGCATCACGCGGCGGGGCGCAGAAACCTTCACAATCTCGCCCACGCGGGCCTTCATCAGCGCCTCGCCCATCGGGCTCGTGGCCGTCACTTCGATAATCTCCGCCGATACCACCCCCGATGCCTCGCCCACCAGCCGGTAGAGCTCCTCATCCCCCGAATCGACCTCGCGCAGCTTGACCGTCGCCCCGATGAACACCACCCCCTCGGCCATCGGCAGGTCCTGCACCACCTTCACCTTCGACAGCCGCTCTTCCAACGAACGTATCTCAGCCTCCTCCATCGCCTGGTCCTCGCGGGCGGCGTGGTAGTCGGCGTTCTCGCGCAGGTCCCCCAGCGCACGAGCCTCGGCGATGCGCGTCGCCATCGCCGGGCGGTTGCCCTTCAGGTACGCCAGACGCGCCTCCAGCTTGGCTCGTTCCTCGGCTGTCAGAAACTCCATGGGTCACTCCGAAACGGGGGCAATAGAAACGGCAAGGCCGCGGCGCAAGCCACGGCCGGGTTCGCGTCCTGCGACATTCACTTGCAGGGCTCACAACTGTAGCGGCCCGGCCCCCAAGGGGCGAACCGACCGCACCAGCCCAGCCCGACCGCCGAACGTCCACCCAGGCTGGCCGATCTGTCAGGGACCTGTCGGGTCCGTTCGCGGTTCGTCCGAGGGTCGCGGCGACACCACCCCGATCAGCACCATCACCCCCGCCACGACCACCGGAAGAGCGCAGAAGTACCACTCCCCGGCACTCATATGCGGCGACAGCCCGCTCGGCGCATCGACCAGCCTGTAGGCCGCCGTCACCGGCGAAAGCATCCCGAGCCACGCCACGGGCTCAACACCCGTCGCCCGAAGCGCCAACCCTGCGACCGGTGCCGCCACCGCCAGCATCACACACACCGCCGCCGCCCCCCCGCGGCGTACCGCGCTCCCGGGCGGCACCGCGTACGCCCAGACGAGCACCGCCGCGGCGAGCAGCCCCCAGCCGCACACCATCAGCATCACACCCGACATCACGTCCCACGACCAGTGCGTCAGCAGCGGCATCGGCCACAGCGCTGCCTGAACCGGCGCCAGCAGCACCAGCAGATCCCCCCCCACCGAGCGCCAGCGCCGCCACGGAAACTCCTGGCTCAGCCGCACCGCCGGCCACAGCACCGTCAGCCCCAGCGCCACCATCACGATCATCCCCCGGCACGCCGAGACGAACTGAACGGTCGACGGCATCCCAAGGCTGCGCACCGTGAAAATCGTCAGCACCGCCGACCCCATCAGGTACACCGCCCACAAAAGTGCGAGCGGCCTGGGCTCGCCCTTGCGGTGCGCCCACGGGTCGCCTTCGCGCATTGCGAGCTCAGGGACCCACGTCATGGGCCCCACCCGCCTCCACGTTCGCTTGGGCGCTGTCACGCTCGAACCATCCCCCGCGCAACCGCAATCACTTGCGGGGCGAGAACTTCGAAACCTCGCCCTTGGCGGTCGATGTGTACAGGTTCCCATCGACGAACGCATCGGTCATCACAAGCTTGATGCCCGGCAGGTTCACCCGAGCGACCACATCGCCGCGCTGCATATCCACCGTGCTCGCGACCTTCCCGTCCCAGACGATGAGCTGACCGCCGCGGACACCCACCACCTCGCCGCTCAGGCCCGCCGCGGTCCACGTGCGCGACCCATCCTCGCTGTTGAAGCACACGAGCCCCTGCCCGGGGATCGCCACGTACACGCTGCCATCGTGATACGCCGGGTCCTGACGCAGCGGGAACTCGGTCCGCTCGCGCCACCTCGCCGGCCCGCCGAACTGATCGAACGACCACAGCGACTGGTCCAGCGAAGCGATAAACACGCTCCGCTCCGACGCCGCCGGGTTCGCATCCGTCCCGCCGAACACCTTGGCCGCGCCGATGCGCATCCCGCGCCGCGGATCCAGGATCACGACCTCGCCCCCCGAGCTCACCGCCGCGACGTTGTCACCGATGCGCACCGGGTCGGCGATGATCGCCCCCAGAAGCTTGTGCCCCCACTGCTTGTAGCCGGAGTTGAGGTTGTGCGCCAGCACCTCGCCAGTCGGGCAGCCGAAGATCACCATGCTGTCGAACACCACGGGCCGCGTGTTGGCGATCACCTCAAGCCGCTGACGATCCTTCAGCACCCCGGTCTTCGCATCCAGGACTTGGATCTCCCCCTGCTGGCAGCAAAGAAGATCCCCGTTGGCCGCCTGCGCGGTCCCGACAAACCGCTCGAGCGGCGAACCGAGCTCCAGCGACCAGCGCACCCGCCCGGTCGAGGTCTCCAGCACGCTGATCAGGTTCCCGCTGTTGTGCACCGCGACCACATCGCCGAGCACATCCATGTACCGCACGCTGCGCCCGCCGGGCATCACCGCGTAGCCGATCCACTCCGGCCGGTACCCCAGCAACGCCGCCGCATCGAACCGCTCCAGCGACTGAACCTCGGGCAGCGTCGATGTGTCACCGTGCGCTGACGGCTTGACCGCGACCGGGGCGCCCTTGGTAGCCGCCGGGGCAGGGGCGCTCGCCGAACTCCGAGCCCCCACCTGCGACCCACCCTTGGCGCACGCCGACAGCGGCATCCCCCCGGCCAGAGCCAGCACCGCAACCACCGCCGTCAAACGCGTTCCACCAAAGTTCGCCATCACTGCACGCTCCGACTCAAAGGGAGGGTCTTCCACCGAGCGAGGGGGAGTATAAAGGCCCGGCTACCGATCACACTCCCCGCTCCGATGCCTTTCTACCCCCGCCCGTCTCTGCGTGCCTCTCTACTCCCTCTCGGTGGGATGGGTTTGTAACCCGTCTCTACTCCTTCTACGGCTTCTGACAAGCCACCAAGCAGAATCTCCTCCAACCCGAAACCCCAACCCCCAACCCCGAAACCCCCACACCCGCCCCCCTACTGTCATCCCCATGTTCACAGGCCTGGTCCAATCCATCGGCACCGTCACCGAAGCCCGCCCGTCACCCGCGGGCCTCTCGCTCACGATCGACCCCACCCCCTGGACCCACACCCCAGCCCACGGTGATTCGATCAACGTGAGCGGTGTCTGCCTGACCATCGCCAATCACCCCGACACGGCCTCCCGCGCCTGGCGCTTCGATGCCATCCCC
>JBIPMO010000333.1:0-3279 GCA_044369085.1 Phycisphaerales bacterium | reverse complement strand
CGGAGCGGGGGCGGCGGCCGAAGCGGTGCCGCGCCGCTTGACATCGTCGGACACCCGCTTGGGGTCGGGCGCTCTGGTCTGGCCCGACTTCACACCGGGGGACGGGCCGCGCTCGCCGCCGACTGGGGCGAAGACGCTTCGGCCCTGCGAAGAGCCGCGGTTCACGGCATCCATGGCCGGGGCCGAGAGGTTGGCCTGGAGATCGCTGATGCGTTCGGGGTCTTTGGTCGCCGGGAGCGCATCGGCGTTGGGATCGGTGGGGACGGTGACCGGGGTGGACTGGGATGGCATGAAAACCGCCGCACCAGCGGCGACCACGATTCCCGTTCCGACCAGAACCCAAACCTGCTTCATCCGCTCTATGCTCCTCGGAGAGACTCCCCGCTCGGCGAAGCCGAAACCCAGACAAGAGATCGGCTCGACCAGAAGCATACGGACAATGCGAGCGAAAGCCGCATGGAATCGTGGTGAAATGGGGGTGGAAGGCGCTGGGGGGGTGCTGTGCTGGCGTGCTGGGGTTGGTGGGAGGCCCGGCGGCTACGGGAGCCGGTATCGGGTGGTTAGTAAAACGGTTTGCCCCCGCGTGGTCGGCGCTCATAAACTCCCGGACCTGCTCCGAACCGCCCGCCGGGCGATGCGAATGTGCTCGCTTTCGGATGCCTGATGGAAGCCCGCGGGTTGACGGTCCCAGAACGGCCGATCTTCCGGGTGTTCCTCCCGCCCCTTCGGCCCCCGCCCGCCCGGCGTCGGGCTCGACGCTGACCCGCTGCTTTGAGGAAGATCGATGACCGCAATGACCACCGCTCCCAAAACCCCCGCCGGTCCCTCCCCCGCACCGCAGCGCAGCCGCCCGTCGGATGCGCTGGCGCCTTCGATGCTGATCAAGTGGCTGCGGGACATGATGCTGATCCGCGAGTTCGAGCTGCGGACGATGGCGGCGTATCAGCAGGCCAAGATCGGCGGTTTCTGTCACGTGTACATCGGGCAGGAGGCGGTGGCGGTCGGGACGATCGCGTGCGTGAACCATGATGACCCGGTGATCACGGCGTACCGGGATCACGGGCATGCGCTGGCTCGGGGGATGACGAGCCGGGCGTGCATGGCCGAGATGTACGGGCGGCTCGAGGGTTGCGCCAAGGGCAAGGGCGGGTCGATGCACATGTTCGACAAGCCCAACCACCTGTACGGCGGCCACGGGATCGTTTCGGCGCAGAACGGGCTGGGGCTTGGGCTCGCGTTCGCGACGCGGTACGAGTGGGAAGTGATGAAGACGGGGGCCAAGAAGCTGACGCTCTGCTACATGGGCGACGGGGCGCTGAACCAGGGGATCCTGCACGAATCGATGAACCTGGCGGGGCTCTTTGGGACGCCGGTGATTTTCATCGTTGAGAACAACGGTTACTCGATGGGGACGGCGATCGAGCGCGGGACGACGATGGCGCACGACCTGTCGGTGAAGGCGGCGGCGTACGGGATTGATTTCATCGAGGTCGACGGGATGGACATCCTGGAGATCTACGACCGGTTCAAGCCCTTCGCGGATGACCTGCGGAACCGGCAGCGGCCCGGGTTCATGGACCTCAAGACGTACCGGTACCAGGGGCACTCGATGTCGGACCCGCAGAAGTACCGGACCAAGGAGGAGGTCGGTCAGTATCAGGAGCGGGATTCGATCGATCGGCTGGCGTTCCTGCTGCTCAACAAGGCGGGGGCGAGCGGGGCGACGAGCGATCACGCCAAGCGCGATGATCAGAAGTACGCCAGCGCGCCGTGGCGCGGCAGCCTGAGCGAAGAGGCGTACAAGCAGATGCAGCGCGAGATCAAGGATGAGGCGCGCGACGCGGTGGACTTCAGCGAGAAGGCCGAAGCGCCCGACCCCGCGACCGAGCTGTACACGGATGTGTACGCGAACCCGCAGCCGAACCTGTCGCCGGTGGGCGAGTATGTGCACGGGGCGCGGAATGTGCTGCTGTAAGCGAGAGTGATCGTTCAGGCCCGGGCGTTGATCGCTTCGGTGGCGCTGATGATGGCGGCGGCGGCGCGTTCGAGGGCATCATCGTCGATGTGCAGGTGCAGAACGGCGCGGATGGTCTGCGGGCCTGTGGGGAGCACGCGGACCTCGCTCTCGATCAGCTCGCAGAACTGGGCAGCGGTCCCAAGGGCGGGGGCGATGCCGAAGTAGACCATGTTGGTGACGACTCGCGAGCGGTCGACGGTCAGGCCCGGGATGCCTTCGAGGTTCCGGGCGAGCATCGCAGCGCGGCGGTGATCATCGGTGAGGCGGGCGCGGTTGTGGTCCAGAGCGTGGATGGCGGCAGCGGCGAGCATGCCCGCCTGGCGCATCGATCCGCCGAGCATCTTGCGGCGGCGACGGGCGATGGCGATGGTTTCCTCATCGGCGACCAGCGCGGAGCCGACTGGGCAGCCGAGCCCCTTGCTGAAGCAGACGCTGATGGAATCGACGTGGGCGGCGTAGTCGCGCGGGGAGGCCCCGGTGGCGGCGCAGGCGTTCCAGAGCCTCGCGCCATCCATGTGGATGCGGAGGTCGTGGTTGCGGGCCGTGGCGGCGACCTCTTTCACCTGGGCGAGGGTCCAGGGCATGCCGCCCGCTCGGTTGTGGGTGTTCTCAATGGAGACGAGTCGAGTGGTGGGGAAGTGCTGGTCGGTGGGGCGCAGGACGCTGCGGACGGCATCGCCGGAGATGATGCCGCGGTCGGCGGGTGCGAAGCGCATGCTGAGGCCCGCGACGCCCGCGTAGCCGGCGCCTTCGTAGTAGTAGACGTGGCTCTGGTCATCGGTGACGACCTCATCGCCGCGATGGGTCTGCGCGAGGAGGGCGAGCAGGTTGGCCATGGTTCCGCTGGGGGTGAAGATTGCGGCCTGCTTGCCCAGCAGGGCGGCGACCTTGGCTTCGAGGGCTCGGATGGTGGGGTCGCCTTCCAGGACATCATCGCCGAGCGGGGCGGCCCGCATGGCTTCGAGCATGTCCGGAGTGGGCTGGGTGACGGTGTCGGAGCGCAGGTCGACGGGAATCATGGGCGAACTGTAGGTCGCGGAGGGGTGTGTGGGCGGCGGGCTGTGGGGCATCACATCGACAGGCCAACGCGCGTGAGTTCCCGCGCAGCCATGTCGGCGGGGAGCGGGTAGAAGCCCTTGGACGCGACGAGTTCCTGACCCTGCTTGCTGAAAACGAAGCGAAGGAACTCGCGCTGGAGCGGCGTGGGCTGCTGGCCGGGCGGGATGACGACGGTGAGGTAGAGCGGCCTGACGAGGGGGTAG
>JBIPMO010000332.1:0-3282 GCA_044369085.1 Phycisphaerales bacterium | reverse complement strand
CCGCCCCCTGCTCCTTGGCGTGCTCGGCGTAGTTGCGGCCGATCCCGATGATGTGACGGATCGGAAGCACCGACCCTCCCGCCAGTTGCACAGCGACACCGAAATCAGCGCGGATGATGTTCATGGGAAGAGGATACAGGGAGGGACTAGGGACCAGGGATCAGGGAGCAGGGATCAGGGATCAGGGATCAGGGATCAGGGATCAGGGATCAGGGAGCAGGGATCAAGAGCAGGACACCGGTCAGCGCATCGAGCGCCGAACCTAAACCCTCGACCCTCGACCCGAAACCCCAAACCCGAAACCCCAAACCCGACTCCCCCCCCTACTGCTTCACATTCGCATCCTTCAGGAACTCGATCTCGCGCCGCCGCTGGCGCTCGCTGGAGTTCTCGATCGCCTCGAGCTCGGCTCGGAACTGCTCCATCCCCGCGGGCTCGGGGAACAGCCCGGCGAGCTGATCCGCCGCCATCTGCGGGTTGTTCCGCTTCACCGCCGCCATCAGGTCGTCGTACACCAGCCGCTGCAGCTCCGCGGGCGTCCGGCGATAGAGCTGCGCCGATTGCAGCGGGCCGAGCTGGTACGTGCCGAACGAACCACCCGCCAGCAGCCGCAGCAGCACCCGCGACGCGATCTCCGCGAAGTTCTCGCCCACGAACTCGGCCATCCGCCGCGTCTCGGGGTCCGCGAGCGTCGTCGTGCCCTGCTGGCTCAGGTAGGCCTGACGAAGCTGCTGCGCGTACTTCACGCGGTTGCTGAAGATCTGCGGCTTCCCCTCGCCCAGCCCGCGGAGAAACGCATCGGTCAGCGCGTTCTCGATCTCCGCCAGCGCCACGTACGGCGTCGTGATCCGATCCTCCATCTCCTTCTGCACGAACTCGGCGAGCGGCAGCTTCATCAGGTCGAGCATGCTGTTGTCGTTCAGGTTCAGCCCCGTCCACTCGCGCAGACGCTTGTGGTACCTCTCCGCGCTCGCCACGTCGCCGCGCGTGTAGAACACGCGGATCACATCCTTCATGAAGTTCTCGTACCCCGCGCCGTAGAGTGTGAAAACACGCTCCTCCGTGTTCGTCACCAGCCCGCCGCGCTTGGCGAGCTCGGTCATCACGTCGCCGTAGGAATCAATCCAGTCGAAGTTCGTCAGCGTGAAGTACTCGTTGCTGAGCAGGTCGTAGTTGATCTGCCCGTACCGGTACAGCTCCTGGATCGCGTGCGTCACGATGCGGTCGGTGTTCAGCGTGTCGAACTGGCTCGTCCCCTGACGCTCCAGCGCCTCCTCCACCCCCGCGTACGCCCAGTAGATCGCGTGCGATGACGGGTGCCGCCAGTCCAGCGGGCCGAAGCGGCGCACGAACCGCTGCATCCGCTCCGGCTGCATGTTGTACTCCTCCAGCAGCACCCGCCGCCGCGTGAACGCGAGCACGCGCGGCCACGCGTCGACCATGTCCTTGTCCACCATCAGCTCGTCGACCACGATGTTGCGCTGACCCTCGGCCAGCTCGTTCTGGTAGCCCTGCTCGGCCACGTACCACGCGTTCAGCCACGCCCGCCGCAGCTCGACCAGCCGCAGAAAGTCGGCATCCAGCTTCAGCTTGGCCTCCTTCTCGACCCGCTCGACCAGACGCCGCGCCTGGCTGATGCGCTGACCATCGGGGCCCGGCGCCACCCCGCGCTTCTCCTGGTCCTTCAGCTCGCGCGCCACCAGTTCGTCCACCGAATCGGGCGCATCGACGATCGGCTGCAGCCAATCGAACATCCTCTGCCGGTTCTCCTCGGGCGTCCCCTGCAGCCGCGGCGGCGGGCCCAGCACCAGCGTCCACTCCCGAGCCAGCTCGCGCTTGTAAAAGTGGTTCGCATCGTCCGCGTAGCCCTGGATCTTGTGGTTGAAGATCCACGCCAGCTCGCGGTACAGCTGCACCTCGTTCGGGTTCCGCGGGATCCCCTCGTTCCGCAGCAGCTTGATCCCGGCGTTCACCCACTGCCAGCGCTCCCACGCCGTGTTCGTCGCCACCGAGATGTTGTAGGACATGTTCCAGGCGTGGAACGCCCACACCCGCGGGAAGCGCGGCTGCAGCTTCGTGATCGCCGATGACAGCTCGATCGCCTCGTAGAACTTGCCCTCTTCCTTCAACTGATTCGCCCGGATCCACAGGTAGTTGGTGAACAGCCCGCGGAACGCCCCCATCGCGATCCCCACCGCCACCTCGGGCGGGTCGCCCTCGTTGGCCTGGTCCGTGTACGTCAGCTGACCGCGGCTCGCCTCGGCCCCCACCAGCCCCGACAGCGACGCGGCCGACCCGATCGCCACGAGCATCACCACCGCCGCACAGACCTGGATCACAATGTCTCGATTCAGCATGGCGGTCCAACCTTCATGAGCGCCGGCCCCGGCGGGGGCGATCGGCGCGGGCGATTCCTACGATGCTCTACTTCCCCGAGTACGTGGCCAGTTCGCGCTGACGGAAGATCGCCCAGCCGATGCCGAGCATCCCCGCCGTCCACGTCCCGAGCATGATCAGCGTCCCGATCAGGCTCCCCCACGAGATCAGCCGACCATCCACAAGGTTCGTGGTCGGCTTCAACTCCGCGTACGACCGGAACAGCCCCGCGATGGGCACCGCCACCACCCGCACCAGCAGCGCGAAGTAGTCGGTGTTCCCCTCACGCGTCGTCGATGAGTAATACTCGAGCGCCCCGGTCAGGAACCCCGCGCTCTCGGCCGCGAACAGCACCGTCAGCGCCACCAGGCACGCCACCGCGAACGATGCGAACGTCGCCGCCGCCACCGCCACCGCCGCGATGAACCCGAGCTTCACCCACATCACCAGCATGATGCGGAAAAAGTTCGCGTCGTAGCCCCCCGCCACGTACAGCACCTCAAGGCCGTCATCGGGGAACGAGATCTCGCGGATGTTCTCGGGGTACGAGTACACATCCAGCCTGATCCCGCCATCCTCGCCCACCAGCCGGGAATCAAACGTCACCACCTGCGCCGCCTTCAGCGCTGTCTGCCGGTCAAAGGGCACCCCGTTGATCACGAACCGCACGCGCAGGATCTGCGAAGGGTCGTTGCTGCCGGAGTTGACCTTGAAGCGCAGCGTCATCGCCCCGCCGCGGGCCAGGTCCTTCGCCTCGTCCAGCCCCGTGAAGAAGTACGTCTGCGATGAGTTCGCCGAGATCGTCCGGTACCGGCTCTCCTGCTGGGCCAGGATCTCCTCGCGGTACTGGTCGCGCAGCTCGGGGGTGTCGGCCGTCGTCGGGTCGCGGCCGATCGCATCGGCGAT
>JBIPMO010000092.1:0-10865 GCA_044369085.1 Phycisphaerales bacterium | reverse complement strand
GAAGGTCGAACTCGCCGTGGTCGATCGGCCGCACGGCATCATCTCTGAGAGCATCCGGCAGATCCGCCACTCGATCAGCAAGGAGATCCACGGCCGCGGGCTGCGCACCGTGATGGTGGTCAGCGGGCTGCCTGGCTCGGGCGCTTCATCGCTGCTGACAAACCTTGCGGCCAACGCCGCCGCGACCGATGTCCGCGTGCTGATCATCGATGCCAACCTTCGCCGCCCCGCGATCCACTCGATCATGGGCACCGGCGATTCTCCGGGCGTGTCGGACATCCTGCTCGGCACCGCGACGTTCTCGCAGTGCGTCCAGGCCAGCAAGATCAACAACGTGAGCGTCCTGCCCTGCGGGCGCCGCGAGAAGCCGGTCTTCGAGCGCTTCATCAGCCCGGCGATGTCGGCGATGATCGCCGAGGCCAAGTCCGCCTACGACCTGATCCTGGTCGATTCGGCCCCGGGCGTGGTGTCCGGCGACGCGATCGCGCTGGCCGGTCACTGCGACGCCGTCGTGCTCGTCGTCAAGGCCTTCAGCGAGAAGCGCGGCCTGGTGGCTCGCCTGCGGAACCAGCTCGGCGATACCTCGGCCGAGTTCCTGGGCGTCGTGGTCAACGGCGTGCAGGCCTCGGCGGGCGGGTACTTCAAGCGAAACTTCCAGGTGTCGCACGAGTACGGCCGCGAAGCTTCCTCCGCCGAGACCTCTACGAACGGCAAGGACAAGGGCAAGAAGAACGGCAAGGGCAAGGACAAGGGCGGTGCCAAGGACGACGGCACTCCTCCCACCGAGGCCGAGTCCAACGGCCAAGCCAAGGCGTGAGCCCCGCGCCGCGTCGATCGCTCGTCACCGGCGGAGCGGGCTTCATCGGCTCGCACCTGTGCGATGCGCTCATCGCGCTGGGCGACCATGTGACGGTGGTCGATGACCTGTCGACCGGGCGGCTCGCCAACCTCGCGGCCCACGAGGGAAGCACGCATCTGCGCTTCATCCGGTCGGACCTCGCCGAAGCGCTCGGCGGGGTGCTCGCCCGCGAGTCCTTCGATCGTGTGTACCACCTGGCGGCGGCGGTGGGGGTGAAGCGGATCGTCGAGCGCCCCATCGAATCGATCGAGACCAACATCCTCCAGACCTCCGCGCTGCTGGCTTGGGCCGCGGGCCACGCGAGCCGCGGCGCAGCGCTGCCGCCCACGCTGATCGCTTCATCATCCGAGGTCTACGGCAAGGGGGTCCGCACGCCGTTCCGCGAGACCGATGACTGCCTATACGGGCCGACCACCGCTCTGCGCTGGTCGTACGCGTGCTCGAAGGCGATGGATGAGTACCTGGCCCTCGCGCACCACCAGCGTTCGGGGCTGCCGGTCGTGATTGCGCGGTTCTTCAACACCGTGGGTCCCCGGCAGGTGGGGGACTACGGCATGGTGCTGCCGAACTTTGTCGCCGCCGTGCGGCGCGGGGAGGCGCCCTCGGTGTTCGGGGATGGCACGCAGTCGCGCTGCTTCTGCGATGCTCGCGACATCGCCCCGGCCCTGCCGCGATTGCTTGATGCGCCGGGGTGCCACGGGCGCATCTTCAACCTTGGCTCCGACCAGCCGATCACGATGCTGGAGTTGGCTCGGGTCGTCGCTCGCGTGCTCGAATCGAGCCTCTCCCCGCGCCTCGTCCCTTACGATGAGGCGTACGGGCCGGGATTTGAGGACCTCCACCAGCGCCGGCCCGACCTGACGCGCATCCGCGAGGCGATCGGATTCCGGACGACGATCACCCTCGAACAGACCATCCGCGACCTCGCCTCGTCGATGGCTACCATTGGCGTCGGAGCGAGGGCTCCCGGGCCCGCCGGGGCCCGTCCGGGGGCCACACCAGGATCGTTCGTGGGATGAAGATCAACACGCTCATCACGCTCGCGCAGGCCGCCGCGCCCGGCACTTCGCCGCTCGACGCGGCCGCGAACGCTGCGCAAGCGGTCGCAGCGCCCCCGTCGGGGAGCATGCTGGACATCTTCCACGGCTACATCGGGGTCTTCATCGTCGCGTTTCTGGTCACGCTCTTCATCACCCCGGTGATGCGGCGGCTCGCCGTGGCCAACGGGGTCATCGACCGGCCCAACGAGGCCCGCAAGATCCACCGCATCCCGATCGCCTACCTGGGCGGGCTGGCGGTCTACATCGGGATGATGGCCGCCATCGCGTTCTCCTACGTCGGCTCGTCGTTCATCCTCTTCGGGCATCCGGTCGAGCTGATGGGGCTGCACCTCTCGCAGTTCGAGCAGGCGCCCGTCGCGTGGTCGATCCTCCTGGGCATGACGGTGATCATGCTGACCGGGCTGATCGACGACGTGGCGAGCATCTCGCCGCGGGTCAAGATCGGCGGGCAGCTATTGGCCGCCGCCGCTCTGGCCTACCAGGACATCGGCACCAAGGTCGCCGCGGGGATCCTCGAGCCCATCGGCGGGCTGATCGGCAACACCGCGCTCTCGTGGACCATCCCGCTGCCCGTCACGGTCCCGATGCTGGGGTCAACCGTCGAGCTTGACCTCATCTACTGGACCGGCGTCGCGATCATCGCGATTTTCGTTCTCGGCGCGTGCAACGCCTCGAACCTGATCGATGGCCTCGACGGGCTGCTGTCGGGGGTGACGGCCATCGCCGCCACCGGCCTGCTCGTCATCGCGCTGGGGCTGGCGCTCGCGGACGATGGCGTGCACGATTCATCACGGATTATCCTCGCGCTGGCCGTGCTCGGGGCGTGCATGGGGTTCCTGCCGCACAACTTCAACCCCGCGACCATTTTCCAGGGAGACGCGGGGTCGCTGCTGCTCGGCTACACCACGATCGTGCTCGTGCTCTCGCTCGGGGACACCGGCAAGACGCACCTGGTGGTCGCCGGGCTGATCATCTATTCGATCCCGATCATCGACACGGTGCTCGCGATCGTTCGGCGCAAGATGTCGGGAAAGCCCTTCCACAGCGCCGATGACCAGCACCTCCACCACATGCTCAAGCGGGCGCTGGGTGTGAAAGGGGCGGTGTTCACCCTCTACGGCATCGGGATCCTGTTCGCAACGCTGGGTGTGTGGCTCTCGACCGGTCGGGTCCGCGTGGTGTTCACGATCGCGATGGTGGTGTGGGCGTTCATCGGAGTTTCGGCGGTGAAGGTGGCGCGGCGCCAGGCGATCGAGTCGCATGCCCTGGATGCCACGCTGCCGCCGCCCGTCCCCGCGCCGCGTCCTGTCCCCAAGGTGCCGGTGCGCGAGCCCGAGCCCACCGCGGCGCGCTGATCGGCGGCAGGATCCGGCGCGGCTGCCTCGGTTTGATCGCCGTTCAGGAGAAAGCGCTCTCGGCCGCGTCGATCGCTCGCGCCAGAGCCGCGCTCTTGTTCACCGTCTCGGTGTACTCGGCATCGGTCTGGCTGTCGAAGACGATGCCCCCCGAGGCCTGCAGATGGTAGAGCCAGGATGTTCCGTCCCATGCCGCCGTGGGGACGACGATGGTCCGCAGCGCGAGAGCGAAATCGAGCTCGCCGGTGAGCGAGATGTGCCCGAAGCCGCCGCCGTAGGGCCCGCGGCGGCAGGGTTCGAGCTCGTCGATGATCTGCATCGCTCGCACCTTGGGAGCCCCGCTGATGGTGCCCACGGGGAGAGCGGCGCGGAGGGCATCCCAGCAGTCAAGCCCTGGCGCGAGCTCGCCGGTGACCGTTGAACTGATGTGCATCACGTGGCTGTAGCGCTCGACCTGCATGAGCGCTGGCAGGTTCACGCTGCCCGGCCGCGCCACGCGGCCCACATCGTTGCGGCCAAGATCGACGAGCATGATGTGCTCGGAGCGCTCCTTCTGGTCGGCGAGCAGGTCGCGTTCGAGGGCCGAGTCCTCGGCGCCCGTCGCCCCACGCGCCCGCGTCCCGGCCAGCGGGCGATTTGTGACGACCATCGCGCCGCCGAGCGTCGGCTCGCGCTTTACACGGCAGAGGATCTCCGGGCTTGATGCGACCAGGATGCATCCCTCGCACTGCAGGTACCCCATGTACGGGCTGGGGTTGATCGCTCGCAGTGCGCGGTAGATATCAAAGGGATCCGCCGCGCTGCGGCGCTCGAAGCGCTGGCCGAGCACGACCTGGAAGATGTCGCCCGCTCGGATGTACTGCTTGGCCTTCTCGACCATCGCGGCGTGCTGGTCGCGCGACATGTTCGAAGCGCCCGGGCCGGAGGGCGGGCGGGCGGCGTCGAACACGCCCGACTGCAGCGGCTTGCTGTGGGTCTGGAGCGCCTCGGCGGTGGCGCGGATATCGGCGGCCACACGTTCGTAGGCGTCGCGCGGGTCGTCGTTCGCACCGACCTCGGCGAGCTCCACGATGTGCACGAGCGTCTGGGCGTGATCGAAGACGATGATCCGCGGATAAAAGGCCAGATGCAGGTCGGGCAGGGCGCGGTCATCGCGCGGCGCAGCGCTCCAGGGCAGCTTCTCTCCCTCGACGTAGCGCACCGTGTCGTAGCCCGCAAAGCCGATCCATCCGCCGACCAGCGACCCGGGGAGGCAAGCACGCGCTGCGCCATCATCGGGCATGACCAGGCGCATGCCCGATGTCAGCCGCTTGGGGACGAGCAGAGGATCGCTCTCGACCGATTCGCAGTGCGCTGCGGCTGCCGGCGCGTGCCGGCGACGATCACGGATGGTGACGCTCGACTGCCGAGCGATGACCTCGATCGTCGGCCGCGTCCCCATCAGTGAGTAGCGACCGACGCGATCTCCCCCCTCGACCGATTCGAACAGGAACGAGGGCGAGGTCCGCTCATCGCGCACCACCAGCCGCCGGTAAGCGAGCACGGGGGTCAGTTGGTCCCCCATCAGACGCATGCCCAGCGGGATCGCGATGACCTGGTTCCCGGTCGGCTGGTGCCGACGGGCCAGGGCGACAAACGCATCCTTGCTGAGGTTGAGGGGCATGGGGGGCAGAGTCTATGGTCGGTCAGACTCTGGGGCCCCGCGGGCGCTCGGAGCCCCTGCGGGCTCGAAGTCTGAACCCGTTTCAACTCCTACAATTCCGGCCCCTGATGCCGCGCCATCTGAGTTCAACCCGCCTGATCCCAGCGCTCCTGGTGAGCGTGGGGCTGCACGCGCTCGCCGCCGGGATCATGGGGGCCCTGCCGGCCGCGGGTGTGCCTGATCTTTCGGCGATCGATCCCCCGCGGTTCGCGATGGAAACGGTAGATGTTCCTCCGTTTGTCGAGTTGCCGCCGCCACCAGCAGAGCCCGAGCAGCTTCCCCCGCCCCCGCCTCCACCCCCGCCCCCGCCCCCGGCCCCCGAGGAACTGCGCCTTGGCATGCAGAAGTCCTCGGCTCCCGATGCTCCGGCGTGGCTGGGATTCGATGAGTACAAAGAGCATTCCGCGACGCCGAGCGAGATCGACCAGCCCGAACTGACCATGGACCCGCCCCCCGGGGCACCCGAGGATCAGCCCGCCATCCCGCCGATGGCGGGTGTTCCAGCGCAGGCTGTTCCCGAAGCGCCATCCGAAGCGACACCCCCGCCTTCCGCGCCGGTCGATCAACCCGCTGACCAGCAAGAACGTTCCGAGCCGCCCGCGGCGACCGAGCCTGAACCGATCGTGGCACCGGTCCCCCCTCGGCTTCCCAAGCCCGTACCGCCGCCGCCGTCGGGCGGGGTGGTTCCTCAGCCGACCGATCCGCCGCTGCCGCAGAACGACAACCCGCCCGATGATGAGCCCGGCATCCAACCCGCCTCGTCAAAGAACCCGGGCGAACCGGACGCGACCGTGAAGCCCGTCGAGCCTCCGCCACCCGAGGCGTTGGCAAGGCCTACTGAAGACGACCCGAAGCCCGGCCCGCCCGAACTCCCACCGGCCGATTCTGGCGAGGAAGCCAAGCCCGCTCCGCCGACGGATGAAAAGCCGTTGGATGTGCCCGAGCCGCCCGAAGGGCCGGAACCGCCGCCCGACACCGGGCCACCGCCGTCCGATAACCAGAGCAAAGAGGTTACCAAGGCGGAATCGGCGCAGGCAGCGACCGAGGCGGCTACCCCCGAGGAAAGCCCTCCGCAACCTGCTGTGAACGATCCGACCCCGCCAGTTCCGGGGCTGCCGCCTCAGCCCGCGTTGCCCTCTGGGGCTGGGGAGACCTCGCCCGGTGTGCAATCAGATCGGGAATCGACTGCGACGAGCGTGTTGACCCTTCGACGAGACCAGATGGGCAAGCCGATCGCTGGGAAAGGGCTGGAGATCAAGACGGTCCGCCCGCGATTCACGCAGTACACGCGGATCATGACCGCGCCACAAAGCCCGGTTTTTCGCATCCATTTCCGCAAAGACGGAACAGTGGAGCGGGTGGAGACGCTTCGTTCCTCCGGAGTGGCGGATGTCGACCGGCCCGTGATCGATGCGATCTACAAGTGGCGAGCGGTGGGGGAGGAACTGGGTCGCCTGCCTGACCCCCCGAATGCTGCTCAAGGTGGCGTCGGGGGGAGCGTGAGTCCGGGTGTCAAGGTGCCGACGATCTCGATTGAAATGCGAATTCTGCTGTAGAGTGAAATCCAGTCGCTATGCGTCGGTCGAAGGATATACTTGTTCAACCGAGTAGAGACCCAGTCGCCGGGAGCCTGCGATGAAACTGAGCAAGCGTTGCGAATACGGGATCAAGGCCGCCGTTCGGCTCACACAGAGCCGTGGAACCGGTTACACGCAGTCGCGCGAGATTGCTGATGCCGAGGTCCTGCCCGCCAAGTTCCTGGAATCGATTCTGCTGGCCCTGCGCTCGGCCAACATCCTCGAATCCAAGGTCGGGGCGGGCGGCGGGTACCGTTTGGCCCGGTCGGCCGATTCGGTGCGGGTTGCCGACCTGATCGCCGCTCTGGAGCGTCCAGAAGCCGAATCCGATGTCGGAAATGCCTCCTCGCAGCCGCGAACGGGCCAAATGGCGATCGACCTGATCAACGAACGGATCGAGCAGTCGCTGATGGAGGCCGTGGGTTCGCTGAGCCTGGCCGATCTCGCGGCGATGGCGGACGACCGTGTCGGCGGGCTGACGGGCGTCGGTCGCTGAGCGGCTGGCTCGTGAATCCCCGAAATCGGAAGCCGAACCGACTTGATTCCGGGCACGTTCCGCGCCGATCATCTCGGAACGTGACTGTGCCCAAGTTCCAACTTTGTGTGGCTGCCATCGCGGGCCTGGCCTCCTTGGCGGCGGCACAGCCCGCCGAGCCTGTTGTCGGCCCGGCCACGTTGTTGCAGCCGCTGGATGCGGGGACGGCGGATGTGGGGTCGCTGTCGACCAGTCTGCTGGTGACACAGCCTGACCTGCGCGTGGGGTCGGATTTCGAGCATGTCTACCGGGCGAACAACGGGTCGCTCTTTCGCGTGCAGGGCGGGCTGGTCGCGACGTTCCCGCAGTCCGAGTACGTGCCGACCCGCAACGGCGAGCAGGCGGTGATCCCCGCCGGGACGGTGTTCAGCATCGGCCCGCCGGTGGATTTCAAGCCCGGGCGTCACGGGCGGCCCGAATCGTTCGGGCCGGATGCGGCGCCGATGAACCAGTCAGCGCCGACGGATGGCTGTGTTTCGCGGAGTCTTTCGGTGCCGCTGGCACGCCCGCTGTCGTCGCCCATGGCGATCGGCCCGGTGGCGGTGCCAGTGGCGCAGCGCACGCTCGCGACGACACAGACGGCCGTGGTGCCCGCGAGTGAGCCGCGTGGTGACCGGATGCTCGATGTGTCGAACGAGTACTACCGGCGGTACCGGCTGGCGCAGATCAGCGCGAAGTACGGGCCGGGCGGCCGCGATGATCGGTGATCGCGGGCTGCACGCATCGAATCGCGGCCCGCTCGATTCGGGGCGGGGTTGACTCGAACGCTCCGGTGGGCGATGCTTAGGCCTGTCCCAGTTGGGGAGTAGCCGCCCGCGTGGAGCGGGGCCGTTCATCGTCAATACGGGCTGAGGCTCTGGCCGAAGCCCCGGTGGATGGCGCGACGCCGGTCGCGACGGCAAGACCAACGTTGCGGGCCGCGGCTTTCGCCGCGGGCTTGGCTCGTTGATCCCCGACCACAAAGGCCCACCATCATGTTCGACCTTCTGCTTCTTGCCCAGCAAGCCGCTCCCGCTGCCAACCCGGTGAACCTCAAGATCTGGGCCTACGTGGGCTTCATAGCACTGGTGCTGGTGTTTCTGGCGCTGGACCTTGGCGTGTTCCATCGTGAGGCGCATGAAGTCTCGATGAAGGAAGCGGCCGGCTGGTCGGTGGTGTGGATCACGCTGGGGCTTCTGTTCACGGTGTTCGTGTACTACGGGTACGAGAAGCACTGGCTGGGGCTGGGGCTGGACACGCCGCGCTACGCGACAGCCGCGGAGCAGGCGGCAGGAAGCGCAACGATCATCCGCGGGGAGGTGCTTGGGGCCGAGGCCGCAGAGCAGTACGTCACGGGCTACATCGTCGAGAAGAGCCTGGCGATGGACAACATCTTCGTGATCGCGATGCTCTTCGGGTTCTTCGCGATCCCGGGGAAGTACCAGCACCGTGTGCTGTTCTGGGGCATCGTGGGTGCGCTGATGATGCGCGGGGTCATGATCTTCATCGGCGCCGAGCTGGTGATGCGGTACACGTGGATCCTGATCGTGTTCGGCGGGTTCCTGTTGGTGACGGCGTTGAAAATGGCGTTGATCAAGAGCTCGGACAGCCCGGGGGAGAACATCGTGGTCCGGCTGTGCAAGAGGATCATGCCGCTTCGGGATTTCTACGACGGGCAGCGGTTCTTCACGCGGCGGACCGAGGCGCCGACGTACTCGCAGGACCCCGTTACGGGCAAGCTCGTGCAGGACCCGCCGAGACCCGGGACTCTGGGCGTGCTGGCGATGACCCCGATGTTCCTGGCGCTGGTGATGGTGGAGATCACGGATCTGGTGTTTGCCGTGGACTCGATCCCGGCGATTTTCGCGATCACGCCCGACCCGTTCATCGTGTTCACGAGCAACATCTTCGCGATCCTGGGGCTGCGGAGCCTGTACTTCTGCCTGGCGGTGCTGATCCGCAAGTTCCGTTTCCTCAAGCCGGCACTGATCCTGATCCTGGCGTTCGTGGGGGTGAAGCTGCTGCTGCTCTCGGTCCCGCCCTATCTGGACGGGATCATCGGGGGCGGGCCATACAAGAGCATCAAGATCGATACGACGGTGTCGCTGGTCGCGGTGCTCGTGACGCTGGGGCTGGCGGTGGTGCTGTCGGTGGTCTTTCCGGCCAAACCCGGCGAGAAGACCGGGCACTGACCGATGGTCGGCGGTGGTGGGCGGGCTTAGGATCGTTCATGCCCTACGTGAACATCCGCGTGACCGATGACGGTGTGACCCGCGAGCAGAAGGCCCAGATCGTGCGCGAGGTGACGGACACGCTCGTCCGCGTGCTCGGCAAGAAGCCCGAGCACACCCACATCGTGATCGATGAGGTGAAGCTCGAGAACTGGGGCTTCGCGGGGGTGCTGACGGATGAGCTGCGGGGGAAGGCTCGCTGAGCGGTCGGTTGCGCAGGGGCTCAGCGCTCGGGGCTACCGCTTGGCGTGTTCCGCCGCGAACTGGTCGAGCATGAGCAGGCCGCGGCGGACGTGGGGGATGGTGATGGTGCCGCCGACGACCATGGCGACGTTGAGGGCATCTTCGATCTGCTTGATGGACCAGCCCTGCTTGACGGCACCTTCGAGGTGGTAGTTGATGCAATCATCGCAGCGGAGGACGGTGCTGGCGACGAGGCCCAGAAGTTCGAGGATGTTGGCGGGGAGGCCGCCCTCGGCGCTGTGGTCGCGGTAGGCGGCCGAGTCGAGGGCGAGGTAGCGCTTGATGCCCAGGTGGTCGCAGGCTTCGAGGCGGGCCTGGGCGACGGCTCGGCGGGCGTTGAAGGAATCGGGGGTTTCCTGGGGCGCGGGGGTGGTCATGCGGGGAGTCTATTCGCCCGCGTGGCGGCGCCTCGGCGGGGATTCAGGTTGATTTCGCGGATTCGAGGGCCCCGTTGCGCAGGACCTGACTTGGAGAGAACCCGACGGTGGTGCGGGCCTGGACGTGGACGGCGACCTTGGTGGCCGGGTTGACCATGGTGCGGGCCTTGCGCTGCTTCTCGGTGAAGGTGCCGAACTTGGGGATGGTGACGCGTTTTTCCCGGCGCACACCGTCGAGGATCGCGCCGATGACGGCATCGACCATGCGCTGGGCGGCGGCGCGGCTCTCGCCGGTGCGCTCGGCCACGGCGTCGATCAGGTCCCCTTTGTTCATGCACGTTCCTCCGATCAGGTCGGTTCGACTCGGGGCGGCGCGACCTCGACGCCAAAGCCCTCGGCTTCGCGTTCGTCGCGTGGGCTCCGAGTTCGTGCGACCCACCGAGACCGATCGTGCGGCACAGTTGCCCCTGTGTCAAGGGCAAGGTCCGCAGAACTCATGATGTTCGGTTGATGGACGCATGCGGTACCGCAGGGCGCTCAATCCGGCGACATTGGGGCTGACTCTTCGGCATCGGCTGTGTAGACTTGGTGCATCATGGATCAGACGCTGACTTTGCCCGCACCGCGGACGAACACCAAGCCCCGGGTCGAGCAGCCCAAGCTGTGGAACGTGGTGCTCATCGACGATGAGGAGCATTCCTACGAGTACGTCATCGAGATGATGATGTCTCTTTTCGCGCACCCGCTCGAGCGGGGCTTCCTGATCGCCCAGAAGGTCGATACCGACGGCCGGGCGATCATCGCGACGCACCACCGCGAGCTGGCGGAGCTGAAGCAGGAGCAGGTGCACGCCTTCGGCAAGGACGGCGCGATCGCCTCGTGCAAGGGGTCGATGACGTGCGTGCTCGAGCCGGCCGATTGCGGCGGCGATGACGACGCGGAATGA
>JBIPMO010000331.1:0-3292 GCA_044369085.1 Phycisphaerales bacterium | reverse complement strand
GAGCGGTTGTTCCGGATCGGGATCTTCGACCCCGGGCTGGGCGGGGACCCGGTGCTGTTCCAGCACTTCTTCTGGTTCTACAGCCACCCGGCGGTGTACATCATGATCCTGCCCGCGATGGGTGTGATCAGCGAGGTGCTGAGCGTCCACTGCCGCAAGAAGATCTTCGGGTACCGGGCGATCGCGTTCTCCTCGATCGCGATCGCCGCGATCTCGTTCCTGGTGTGGGCCCACCACATGTTCACAGCGCAGACGCCCGCGATGAACGCGGTGTTCTCGGCGCTGACGTTCCTGGTGGCGATCCCGACGGCGATCAAGGTCTTCAACTGGGTTTCGACGATGTACAAGGCGAGCATCGCGCTGACCACGCCGATGCTCTACGCGATGGCGTTCCTGTTCTGCTTCACCATCGGGGGATTGACCGGGCCACCGCTCGCGACTCTGGCCACCGACATCCACCTGCACGACACGTACTTCGTCGTGGCCCACTTCCACTACGTGATGATGGGCGGAACGGTGATCGCCTTCCTGGCCGGTCTGCACCACTGGTGGCCCAAGTTCACGGGCAAGATGTACAACGAGACGGCGGGCAAGATCGGCTGCTTCCTGGTGTTTGTCGGCTTCAACACCACCTTCTTCATCCAGTTCTTCCTGGGGACGCAGGGCATGCCCCGCCGGTACGCCACCTACATCCCCGAGCTGACCTGGATGCACCAGGTGAGCACGATCGGGTCCTTGATCCTCGCGGCCGGGCTGTTCCTGCACCTGATCGCGTTCACGCACTCGATCGTCGCCGGACGCCCGGCGGGCAAGAACCCCTGGGGCGGCCTGACCTTCGAGTGGGAGACCGATTCGCCCCCGATCGAGCACAACTTCCCGCACGAGCCGGTGATCACCCACGGCCCGTACGACTACGACACGACCCTGCCGCCGCACTGCGACGAGCGGGAGTTCCCGATGCCCAAGCCCGCTCGGGCGTGAGGCGTTCCCGCCCTGCCCGACTGATTCTCTGATCCCGCTGACCACCTTAGGCGACCCCCCGATGACCACGCTTCAAACCAACAGCGCCGGGCGAGTTCTCGAACCTCACGAGCTGTATGTGCCGGGCCACCACTGGCGCAACGCGCAGGATGAGGCCGAGGCGGCCAAGCTCGGCATGTGGCTCTTCCTGGGCACCGAGGTGCTGCTCTTCGCGGGCTTCTTCTGCGCCTACGCGGTGTTCCGCATGTGGTACCCCGAGAACTGGCACGCGGCTTCGCGGCACTACCTCGACTGGAAGATCGGGGCGGCGAACACCGCGGTGCTGCTGCTCTCCTCGTTCACGATCGTGATGGCGATCCGCGGGGCCCAGACGAACCGGCGCGGGATGCTGATGATCAACCTGTTCATCACCAACCTGTGCGCGATCTTCTTCCTCGTGGTCAAGCTCGGCTGGGAGTACCTGCCCAAGATCAAGAAGGGCGAGCTGCCCGGCGGCTACTTCAACTACGCCGGGCACGCCGCCGATGCGGGCCACGCCGCGACCACCGCCGTCGCCCATGGCGCGGCCCACGGCGCGGCCGACCACGCCGCCTACGTCCCGCAGGCCTACGACCACATCTTCCTGTCGATCTACTGGATCAGCACCGCGACGCACGGCTTCCACGTGCTCGTGGGCATCTTCTTCATCACGTGGTGCATGTGGAAGGGCTTCAAGGGGCACTACGGGCCCAAGCACTTCACGAGCCTGGAGAACGTCGGGCTCTACTGGCACATCGTCGATGTGATCTGGATCTTCCTGTTCCCGCTGATGTACCTCGTGTGAGCGGCTAGGGAGCAGGGACCGGGGACCGGGGATCAGGAAAGACGGTCGATCATTCAACGTGATTTCAGGACGCGTTACCAATGGCCAATCTTCACGACACGCTCGATCCGCATGAGACGCTGAGCCAGTCCGAGGCTCACGAGCATCATGTCCACGTCACGCCGTTCTGGCCCATGCTCTGGGTCTTTGTGGTGCTGCTGGTGCTGACCGCTCTGACGGTGTGGTCGAGCAACATCCATGATTTCTGGATCGGCAACACGCAGATCGTGCTCGGGCCGACCGAGCACATCCTGATGGCTCTGACGATCGCGGTGGTCAAGGCGCTGCTGGTGGCGGCGTACTTCATGCACCTGCGCTACGACAACCCGATGAACTCGGCGATCGCGGGGGCGACGATCTTCGCGGTGATCCTGTTCCTGGGCTTCACGCTCGCGGACATGGGGGCGCGGAACATCGTCGACAGCGGCGGGCACCAGAAGATCATCCCGGGCGGTAATGCGCACATGAACCCGGATGGGACGTTCAACAAGACCATGGGCGTGGTCGCTGCGGCCCGGGCCAACGCCAAGGCCGCCGAGGGTGTTCACGGCGATGCTGGCCACGGCGAAGCGACCCCGGCCGCCCCCGCCGCCGCCCCCGGAGCGGGCACCGAATCCAAGCCTGCCACCACCGAGCAGAAGCCCGCGGGCGGGCACTAGGCGCTCGCTGATGGATCGAGTTTCGGTAGCTCGGCACTCCGTGCCGAGATCGTTTGAGTCGGAGTACTGCGCCGGCACGGAGTGCCGGCCTGCCGGATCGCCTCGAACAACATGCCCTCTTCGCGCCTCATTGCCGTCATCCTGATCGCCCTCTCGCTCGCCGGGCTGGGGGTTTCGGTGCCGATGATGGCGAGCAAGCTCGGCAAGCGCGACAACCACCTGGTCTTCTTCGGCAAGCCCATCGCCGACAACGAGTTCGGCTACCACGGCGAGCCCGTTGAGATCGCCACGGTCGATGCGCCGGCCGAGGGGGGCGGCACGCGGCGAATGCTCGAGATCCGCTGGCGGGGGGCGGTGGATTCGACACCGATTGTCGATGGCATGCGCGAGGATGACCGTCTGCCCGGGCTGCTGCGGCACTCGGAGTGGCTGCGCGTGCTGACGTACGCCGAGGGGGCCAAGACCGATGCCGATATCGCGGCGGGGGTGGATGCGGGGACGATCACGCCGCACCTGATCGTGGCGATGCGGTCGCCGCCCGAGGGGTTTGATGGGGGGAGTTGGGGCAGCGTGCGGCGGCGCGAGTGGGTGTACCGTTTCGTCGAGCTGCTGCCGCCGGGATCGGGCGCTGATGCCGCGGGGCCCTTCAAGGTGACGGTGTCGACGTACGCCGAGATCGAGAAGCTGGGCGATCCGGTCTTTCGTCGCGAGCAGGGGCGCGAGGGGGACTTCTGGCAGTACGCCGCGATGGAGCAGGTGACGCCCGCGACGCTGTTCCGAGCCCGGAACC
>JBIPMO010000091.1:0-10928 GCA_044369085.1 Phycisphaerales bacterium | reverse complement strand
CTCATGCGAGAGAGCGCACCGCACAAACTTATACAGCACGTCTTGGAGCGGCATCATTTGATCTGTGTAGCGACTCTGGTCCGCGCCGGGACACTTGACGAAGAAGTTTACTGCAGCCCCAGCAGTCAAGACACGCACCTCTTCTCCCAAGAAAGTCACGAATGCATCTCGGTCGTTCATCTGGCGGTCGGGGTATCGCTTGCGCGATGTCGCAGATATCGCAGCGCAGGCGCTGAGGAGCGCGCCATCGGTTCGGCCGTTCGCGAGCAAGAAGTGAGCGTCTTCGAGACGACGACGAATGCTCATACCTTCATGGTACGACAAGGGGCGGGTAGCACTGCGCTCGGTCCAAACCACTGATCTATTCTTGGTTTAGTGGACAGACCATGGCACATCCACCCCCATGGGCCAATGCAGTGCGGCTCGCAGCGTCGCAAATTCGATAGGATCTTGATAGGGTATCGCTCCGCCCGCCCCCCATTGACACTGCCGCCCGCTCCGCTACACTCTCCTCCCCCCTTGGGCGAACCCTGGGGACATCTTGAACCGCATGTACCACCGAGACCTGCGCGGACCCGATTGGCCGGGACGTGCTGCCGCGAGAGCGGGGGCCGGTGGGAGGTAGGAACCAATGGCCAAGAAGAAAGAACTTGTCACATCGTTCAAGGTCATGGCGCCCGCCGGCGCTGCGACTCCCGGCCCACCCCTCGGCCCGGCGCTGGGTGGCAACGGTGTCAACCCCGGTCAGTTCATCCAGCAGTTCAACGCCGCGACCGCCCCGATGAAGGGCCGCATCGTGGGCTGCATCATCAATGTGTACAGCGACCGGTCGTTCGACTTCGTGATCAAGTCGTCGCCCGCGAGCGAGCTGCTGCGTCTGGCCGCCAAGCTTGAGAAGGGGTCGGCGACGCCGAACTCCAACAAGGTTGGCAAGGTCACCAAGTCGCAGGTCAAGCAGATCGCGACCGAGAAGATGGCCGACCTGAACGCGGGCAGCGTGGATTCCGCGATGCGAATGATCGAAGGTTCCGCCCGCGCGATGGGCATCACCGTGGTGGAGGGCTGAGCGCGATGGGCAAAGTCATCAAAAAAGAGAAGATCGAGGGCAGCAAGCGCCACCAGGCCAACGTGCAGATCCGCCCGAACGGGCCCGTTGACCCCAAGGACGCGGTGAACGCTCTCAAGAAGTTCAAGGCGACCAAGTTCAACCAGACGGTCGACTGCGTGATCCTGCTCGGCATCGATCCCAAGCAGGCCGACCAGAACATCCGCGGCTCGGTGGCGCTGCCCAAGGGCATCGGCAAGAGCAAGCGCGTGGTGGCGTTCTGCGGGCCCGACATGGAGAAGGCCGCTCTGGAAGCCGGCGCCATCAAGGCCGGTTCCGATGAGCTCACCCGCGAGGTCGAGAAGGGCTGGATGGACTTTGATGTGGCCATCGCGACCCCCGACATGATGCGCGTCATCTCCAAGCTCGGCCGCGTGCTCGGCCCCAAGGGGCTGATGCCGTCTCCCAAGAGCGGCACCGTGACGGCCGACATCGTCCGAGCCGTCAAGGAATACGGCGCGGGCAAGGTCGAGTACCGCAACGACAAGGGCGGCAACGTCCAGGCCCCCATCGGCAAGATGAACTTCTCCGAGGCCGACCTCTACGAGAACCTCCAGCACTTCATCAAGACGATCGAGCAGTCCCGCCCGTCGTCGGTGAAGGGCACCTACATCAAGAAGATCGCCATCAGCGGCGCGATGACGCCGAGCGTCCTCGTGACCCCGCCCGTCGTCGTCGTGACCAAGGACTAAGCCGCCGCTTGGCTGAAAGGCACCTGCCATGAGCAAGACCGTCAAGAATCACATGATCCGCGACTACAAGCAGCGGCTCGAAGGGGTCGGCGATGCCGTCCTCCTGGGCATGCGCGGCGTCGGCGGCATCGATAACAACAAGATGCGCATCGACCTGCAGAAGAAGCAGGTCCGCGTCACCGTCATCCGCAACAACCTCGCCAACCACGCCTTCAAGGGCACCGGGCTGTCGGCTCTGGAGCCGCTGCTGTCGGGCCCCTCGGCCATCGCGTACTCCAAGGAGAGCGTGGTCGATGTCGCCCGCGCCATCATGGAGTGGGCGGGCAAGCTCGAGAAGCTCGAGCTCAAGGGCGCTGTCCTCGATGGCACGCTCTACAAGGGCAAGGCGGGGGTCACCGAGCTCTCCAGGTTCCCCACGCGTATCGAGGCCCAGGGCAACATCGTCGGTCTCGCCCTCGGCCCGGGCCGCAAGGTCCTCGGCCAGGTCAAGGGCCCGGCGGGCAAGGTCATGGGCATCGTCAAGTCCATCGAGGAGAAGCTCGAAAAGGGCGAGACCATCGCCAAGGTTGGCTGAGAAGCCATCCAGGCATCGAGCCATCAAGGCATCAAGTCAAAGACAGAACTACCGAACGCAACCTCTTCTTCTGACCCCAACCCCCAAACCCGAACCCCCAAACCCGATTCCCCCCGCAATCATCCGTCCCTCGATTGGCCCCTCGGGGTTAAAGACCGGGCGTCCCGGTCCCTCTCGACGGCGATTGAAAGAAAGGCAGTGTTTCACATGACAGACATCTCCGCCATCAGCGACAAGGTCAAACAGCTCGGCGACTCCATCGCGGGCCTGACCCTCAAGGAAGCCGTTGACCTCGGCAACTACATGAAGGAGGCCTACGGCATCGAGGCCGCCGCCGCGGGCGCGGTCATGGTTGCCGGTGGTGGCGGCGCTGCCGCCCCCGCCAAGGCCGAAGAGAAGACCACCTTCGATGTGGTCCTCAAGAGCGGCGGCGCCAACAAGATCCAGGTCATCAAGGTCGTCCGCGAGCTCACCGGTCGGGGTCTCGCCGAGGCCAAGGCCTTCGTCGAGGGCGCTCCCAAGCCCGTCAAGCAGGGCCTGACCAAGGACGAGGCCGAGGCCATGAAGAAGAAGCTGACCGAGCAGGGCGCCGAAGTCGAGATCGCCTGATCTCGTTTCTCCGCATCCCTCGGCCGCGGGTGGCCGCCCGCGGCAACGCCTCGATTTGTTTGGAATATGGAAGGGGGCCAGGCTCGCCCTGGCCCCCTTTTCTCACCCCCCGTTTCTGGGAACGTCCCCGGATGCGGTATCGGCTATCGGCCCCTATTGCAACCTTTGTGCCACTCGGCTACTATGCAGGGCTTGACGCGTGCCGGACCCACTCCCCATCTGCAAAGTTGACTAAAGAACCCGCGACCACCGTTCGCGCCCGACGCAGCGTCGGGTTCGGCGGTCGTTTCGTCGGCTGAAAGAGGATCATCGATGCTCGCGAGGAACGTGCGCGATTTCTCCAAGCGTGGCGACGCCATCCCGGTCCCTGACCTGACCGTGATCCAGTCGCACGCGTACGACCGCTACCTGCAGCTCGACAAGGGGCCCCACGAGCGCGACACGCGCTTCGGCCTCGAAGCGCTGCTGCGCGAGATCTTCCCCATCGAGTCCTACGACGGGACGATGAAGCTCGAATACTCGTACTACACGCTCGAAGAGGCGCGGTACACCTCCGATGAATGCCGCGAGCTGCGCCTGACCTACGGGCGTCCGTTCCGCGTCGCTCTGCAGCTCAAGCGGCAGAACCACCCCAACATCCCCGAGGAAGAGATCTACCTCGGCGAGATCCCCATCATGATGGGCGGGGGCGAGTTCATCGTGAACGGCGCTGAGCGCGTCATCGTCAGCCAGCTCCACCGGTCGCCGGGCGTGGACTTCTCGATCATCTCGTCGGAGGCCGACCGCCCGCTGCACTCGGCTCGCGTGATCCCCGAGCGTGGCTCGTGGATCGAGCTCGAGGTGACCAAGAAAGACGTCCTGGTCATGCGCATCGACCAGTCGACCAAGCTCTCGGCGACCACGTTCCTGCGCTGTCTGGACGAGTCGATCTCGTCCACCGCGGCCATCCTCTCGCTGTTCCACCAGATCGACGAGCTGCCCACCGACAAGGTGCGGCCCGAGCACTGGGCGGCCGAATCGATCGTTGACATGGAGACCGGCGAAGAGCTGGTCCACGTCGGCAGCCAGATCGGCGAGAACATCGAGAACATCCTCAAGAGCAGCCTCAAGGTCGTCCGCGTCATCCAGAACCCTTCGGACCCGCTCATCCTCAACAGCGTCGCCGAGGAGCACCTCGAGCAGTTCAACGAGGTCGCCAAAAGCGAGTACGAGGCCGCGCTGCTCAAGATCTACACCCGCCTGCGCCCGGGCAACCCGCCGCAGGTCGAGAAGGCCAAGCAGCTCTTCGCCGAGAAGTTCTACGATGAGAACCGCTACCGCCTGGGCAAGGTCGGTCGCTTCCGCATCAACCGCAAGTTCGACCTGAAGGTCCCCGAGACCGAGATGTTCATCCGCGCTGAGGATTTCCTCCGCGTGGTGCAGTACATCCTCGACCTCCGTTCCAAGCGTCCCGACCCCAAGACGGGCCGCCCGGTCGCTCAGGTCGACGACATCGACCACCTGGGCAACCGCCGCCTGCGCACGCTCGATGAGCTCGCCTGCGAGGAGATGCGCAAGGGCTTCCTCAAGCTTCGCCGCACCGTCCAGGAGCGCATGAGCGTCAAAGAGCCCGACGAGCTGAACAAGATCGCCGACCTGGTCAACAGCAAGAGCATCTCCAGCGCGATCGATTTCTTCTTCGGCCGCTCGGAACTCTCGCAGGTCGTCGACCAGACCAACCCGCTCTCATCGCTGGTGCACGAGCGTCGCCTCTCGGCCCTCGGGCCGGGCGGTCTGAACCGCAAGCGTGCGGGCTTCGAAGTCCGCGACGTGCACATCTCGCACTACGGGCGCATCTGCCCGATCGAGACCCCCGAAGGCACGAACATCGGTCTGATCGCGTCGCTCGGCATCTACTCCTCGATCGATGACTACGGCTTCCTGCTCACCCCGTACCGCGAGGTGAAAGAGGGCAAGCTGACGGGCAAGGTCGTGGCCCTCCGCGCCGATGAAGAGATGAAGGCGATCCTGGCCCCCAGCGAATCGCTGGATGAGGATGGCAAGCTGCGCAAGGGCGCGGTGCTGGCCCGCGTCGATGGCGAACTCGCCGAGATCGATTCGTCGGAAGTCAACTTCGTCGACATCGCCCCCAAGCAGATCGTGGGCGTTTCGGCGGCTCTGATCCCCTTCCTCGAGCACGACGATGCCAACCGCGCGCTGATGGGTTCGAACATGCAGCGCCAGGCCGTGCCCCTGCTCAAGACCGAGCCCCCATGCATCGCCACGGGCCTCGAGAAGGACATCGGCAAGAACTCGGGCATGGTGATCAAGGCCCGCAACGCCGGCACCGTCACCTACGTCGATGCCCAGCGCATCATCATCGACAACTCCGATGAGTACGTGCTCCGCAAGTTCGTCGGGCTCAACGAGCGCACCTGCCTGAACCAGAAGTCCAGGGTCACCCCGGGCCAGAAGGTCACCAAGGGGCAGATCATCGCCGACGGCGCCTCGACCTCGCAGGGCGAGCTCGCCATCGGCAAGAACGTCATGGTCGCCTTCAACACCTTCGACGGCTACAACTTCGAAGACGCGATCGTCATCAGCGAGCGCCTCGTGCGCGACGATGTGTTCACCTCCATCCACATCGACGCCTTCGAGGTCGAGATCCGCGAGACCAAGCTCGGCCGCGAGGAGTTCACCCGCGACATCCCCAACGTCTCGGAGAAGATGCTCCGCAACCTCGACGAGCACGGCGTCATCCGCCTGGGCGCCCGCGTCCAGCCCGGCGACATCCTCGTCGGCAAGGTCAGCCCCAAGAGCAAGAGCGAGCTGACCCCCGAAGAGAAGCTGCTCCACGCGATCTTCGGTCGCGCGGGCGAGGACGTGAAGAACGATTCGCTCGAGGTCCCCGCCGGCAAGGAGGGCATCGTCATCGGGGCCAAGCGCTTCTCGCGCCGCGTCCACATGAACGAGGAGCAGAAGAAGATCCTCAAGAAGGAGATGGATTCCTACGGCACCGACATGGACGCCAAGGCCATCCAGATCTTCCGCCAGATGGTCAAGGCGATGAACGATGTCACCGGCTCTGAGATGGTCGACCCCTCGACCCGCCAGAAGGTCGGCGCCAGCGACATCACCGAGGTCATCCTCGAACAGATCTCCAACTTCGATCTTAAGTGGGTCAAGGGCTCCAAGGAGGCCAAGACCCAGTGCGAGGTGATCCACGGGCAGTTCTGGCCCCGCATCACCGCCAACCGCAAGGAGAAGGAGCGCAAGCTCGCGCACATGAAGCGCGGCGACGAGCTCCCCTCGGGCGTGCTCGAGATGGTCAAGGTCTACCTGGCCACCAAGCGCCCCCTCTCGGTCGGCGACAAGATGGCGGGCCGCCACGGCAACAAGGGCGTCATCGCCCGCATCGTCAAGGATGAGGACCTGCCCTTCCTCGAGGACGGCACCCCGGTCGACATCCTGCTGAACCCGCTGGGCGTGCCCAGCCGCATGAACGTCGGCCAGATCCTCGAGACCCACCTGGGCTGGGCCGCGCAGATCCTGGGCTTCCAGGCCGTGACCCCCGTGTTCGACGGCGCGACCGAGGACCAGGTGCACGCGGCGATCGAGGAGGCCAACACCTTCATCCGCACCAAGCACGAGAAGTACGAGCGCGAGGGCAAGGCCCCCGCGCCGCGCGAGATGATGGCCATCATGCCCCGCGGCGGGAAGGTCCAGCTCTTTGATGGCCGCACCGGCGAGCCCTTCAAGCAGCGCACCACCGTCGGCTACATGTACCTGCTCAAGCTCCACCACCTCGTCGATGACAAGATCCACGCCCGCGCCACGGGCCCGTACTCCCTCATCACGCAGCAGCCCCTGGGCGGCAAGGCCCGCACCGGCGGCCAGCGCTTCGGCGAGATGGAAGTCTGGGGCCTCGAGGCGTACGGCGCGGCCTACATCCTGCAGGAGCTCCTCACCGTCAAGTCCGACGATGTCGAGGGCCGCACCAAGATCTACGAGAGCATGGTCAAGGGGACCAACACCCTCGAGGCCGGCATGCCCGTCGCCTTCGATGTGCTCTGCAACGAGCTCAAGGGCCTGGGCATGAACATCACCCTGGAAAAAGGCCAGCAGGAAACCGCCAGCCTGCTTTGATTGAAGTGAACGACCGCACGCACCGCGCGCTCCGCCGCGCTGGAACTCGAAAGGGATCGCGATGAAGACGCCGACCACCCGAATCGTTCTGCTCACCGCCATCGCCGGCATCGCCGCTTCCACCGCCCTCGCGCAGAACGCGGCCCCCGCCGCCAAGCCCGCGGCCGCCTCCGCCGCCGCCGAGCCCACCCAGGACACCTCCGAGGGCGCCCTCAAGCTCTTCATCGCCCACATCAAGAAGGGCGAGTTCACCAAGGTCGCCGAGCTCTGCGACCCCGGCTCCGAGTCCTTCAACGACTTCACCGAGATGGCCAAGCAGCTCGACCCCGCCACCGCCAACCCCAAGATCCCCGCCGAGCAGCTCCAGATCATCCGCGACTTCTTCACCAAGCCCTGGCAGGATGTCGAGCACGCCCTCATCGCCGAGCAGGGCCCCCGCGCGCAGTACTCCATCAAGTTCTTCGGCATCGACCCCAAGACCCAGAAGCGCACCGAGACGGGCGCCCAGACCATCGACCTCAACCAGTTCGAGGGCAAGTGGCGCATCATCGCCACCCCCCAGCTCCTGCGCCCGGGCCAGAGCCCCACCGCGCCGGCCCCGACCGCCGCTCCCGCGCCGGCCGACGCCACCAAGCCCGCCGATGGCGCGGCCCCCGCCCCGGCCAAGCCCTGATTCTCCCCGGACCCACCCCGCGAGCCCGGTGATCGCACCAGCCGCTCGGCGCACGAATGAATCATCGAGCACCACGACGCCCGCCGCGTCGCGATCGCTCCGCCTCCCCTTCCGACCGATCCTCCCGCCATCCTTGCGAGGCAGCCACTCATGGCCGAAACCGTGTACGACCGCGTGAACGACTTCTCCTCGGTGAAAGTCACCCTCGCTTCGCCCAACGACATCCGCTCCTGGTCCTTCGGCGAGGTCAAGAAGCCCGAGACCATCAACTACCGCACCTACCGCCCCGAAAAGGACGGCCTTTTCTGCGAGCGCATCTTCGGCCCCGAGCGCGATTACGAGTGCGCCTGCGGCAAGTACAAGGGCACGAAGTTCAAGGGCATCATCTGCGACCGCTGCGGCGTCAAGGTCACCCACTCGCGCGTCCGCCGCAAGCGCATGGGCCACATCAACCTCGCCGCCCCCATCGTCCACATCTGGTTCTTCAAGGCCATGCCCAGCCGCCTGGGCAACCTGCTCGCCATGAAGACCTCGGACATGGAGAAGATCGTCTACTTCCAGGACTACGTCGTCGTGGATCCGGGCGACACCGAGCTCACCTTCAAGCAGATCCTCACCGAGGATGAGTACCGCACCGCGCTCCAGAAGTTCGGCAACGCCTTCAAGGCCCTCATGGGCGCCGAGGCCGTCCGCGAGCTCATCGAGCGCACCGACATGACCGCCCTGGCCGCCGAGCTCCGCCAGAACATCCGCGACACCCGCTCCAAGCAGAAGCTCAAGGACCTGGCCAAGCGCCTCAAGATCGTCGAGCAGATCCGCAACTCGCCCAACGACCCCTCGTGGCTGATCATGGATGTGGTCCCGGTGATCCCGCCGGACCTGCGCCCGCTGGTGCTGCTGGAGTCGGGCAACTTCGCCACCAGCGACCTCAACGACCTCTACCGCCGCATCATCAACCGCAACAACCGCCTCAAGAAGCTGATGGACCTCAACGCCCCCGAGGTCATCATCCGCAACGAGAAGCGCATGCTCCAGCAGGCGGTCGATGCGCTGTTCGATAACAACCGCTGCCGCCGCCCGGTGCTCGGGTCGTCCAACCGCCCGCTCAAGTCGCTCACCGACATGGTCAAGGGCAAGCAGGGCCGCTTCCGCGAGAACCTGCTCGGCAAGCGCGTCGACTACTCCGCCCGTTCGGTCATCGTCGTCGGCCCCGAGCTCAAGCTCCACCAGTGCGGGCTCCCCAAGAAGATCGCCCTCGAGCTCTTCCAGCCCTTCATCATCCGCAAGCTCAAGGAGCACGGCCTGGCCGACACCATCAAGTCCGCCAAGCGCATGCTCGAGCGCCGCGACCCCGAGGTCTGGGACATTCTCGAGGAGGTCATCTACCAGCACCCCGTGCTGCTCAACCGCGCCCCCACGCTCCACCGAATGGGCATCCAGGCCTTCGAGCCCGTGCTCGTCGAGGGCAACGCCATCAAGATCCACCCGCTGGTGTGCACCGGCTTCAACGCCGACTTCGACGGCGACCAGATGGCCGTCCACCTGCCCCTGAGCGTCGAGGCCCAGACCGAGGCCCACGTGCTGATGATGTCCACGCACAACATCTTCAGCCCGGCCAACGGCAACCCCATCATCTCCCCCAGCCAGGACATCGTGCTGGGCGTCTACTTCCTCACCTGCATCGACGACGAGGCCGAGAAAGACCCCACCAAGATCCCGCACTACAAGGACCGCCGCGAGGCCATGCTCGCCTTCGAGCACGGCAAGATCACCATCCACCAGCCCATCATGGTGCGCCTCGACCACACCGATGAGATCGTCAGCGCCCAGAAGGGCCCGGTCGAGAAGGTCCCCGCCAACAAGCGCGTCATCACCACCGTCGGCCGCGTGATCTTCTCCGATGTGGTCGGCCCCGGCATGCCCTTCTACAACTGCCCCCTGGGCAAGAAGGGCGCCGCCCGCGTCATCGACGACACCTACATCTACTGCGGCCGCACCGAGACCATCAACTTCCTCGACCGTCTCAAGGAGACGGGCTTCAAGTGGTCCACCCTCGCGGGCATCTCCTTCGGCATCACCGACCTGCGCATCCCCGAGGCCAAGCACACCCTCATCGATGAGACGCAGAAGAAGGCCGACCGCATCCGCAAGAACTACGAGCGCGGCATCATCACCGAGCGCGAGCGCTACCGTCAGCTCCTTGATATCTGGGCCCACTGCCGCGAAGAGATCACCAAGAAGCTCATCGACACCCTCAAGAAGGACCGCCGCGACGAGAACGGCCTCGAGCTCCCCGTCGAGGACAAGAAGGGCAAGCGCTACCTCAACCCCGTCTACCTGATGTCCGACTCGGGCGCGCGCGGCAACGTCTCCCAGGTGCAGCAGCTCGCGGGCATGCGCGGCCTCATGGCCAAGCCGTCGGGCGAGATCATCGAGACCCCCATCCGCTCCAACTTCCGCGAGGGCCTCTCGGTCCTCGAGTACTTCTCCTCCACCCACGGCGCACGCAAGGGCCTGGCCGACACCGCCCTCAAGACCGCCGACTCGGGCTACCTCACCAGAAAGCTCTGCGACGTCGCCCAGTCGGTCATCGTCAACGAGCACGACTGCGGCACCACCCGCGGCGTCGTCAAGCGCGCCCTGTACAAGGGCGAAGAGATCGATGTCCCCCTCCGCGACCAGATCATCGGCCGCACCAGCCGCCAGACCATCATCAACCCCGTCACCGACAAGGTCATCGTCTCCGAGAACGAGATCGTCACCGCCGAGTCGGCCAAGGGCATCGAGGAGATGGGCATCGACAAGGTCATGGTCCGCTCGGCGCTCACCTGCGAGAGCACCCGCGGCCTGTGCGCCCTGTGCTACGGCCGCGACATGTCCACCAGCCGCATCGTCGAGCAGGGGCTCGCCGTCGGCATCATCGCCGCCCAGTCCATCGGCGAGCCGGGCACCCAGCTCACGATGCGCACCTTCCACACCGGCGGCGTCGCCACCACCAAGCTCACCGAGAACGACGTCCGCGCGACCCAGCCCGGCACCGTCGAGATCCGCGACTGCAACGAGGTCCAGGTCCGCAACGAGCACGGCGACGATGTCCTGGTCGCCCTCAAGCGCAACGGCGAACTGGCCGTCCTCGACTCCAAGGGCCGC
>JBIPMO010000329.1:0-3323 GCA_044369085.1 Phycisphaerales bacterium | reverse complement strand
GGGGCGAGCCTGGATGCGCGGCTGGATGCGTACGAGGTGTGGGTGGGCGGCCCGTTGAGCACGGATCACCTGCGCGACGGCTTTGCGCCCGTGAAGGCGGAGGCGGCGCACGTGCACGCCGAGGGCGGCGGGCTTGACCTTGGTGATCTTCAGGAGATCGAGCGGCGGCTGCTCGGCGACAAGCCGCTGCACGAGGTGGGGGCGAACACGCTGCCGCGGGCGCTGGTGGGTTATTTGCGCGATGCGGCGGTATCGCTGTGCGGGGATGAGCGGCCCTTGGCGAAGCTGGTGGGGGCAATTGCGCTGCGGGACTTTGCCAAGGCGGATGAGCTGCTGCCGCCGCTGCGTGAGAAGCTTCATCCGGCGGATTTCTGGCGGCTCTGGGGGGACCGGTACTGGTTTGAGGGCAAGCACGAGCGTGCGGCGGAGTCGTACCGTTCGGCGCGGCTGGCGCGGGATGCAGCGCCGATCCGGCTGGACCTTGCCTGCGCGCTGGTGCGGGCGGGGAAGCCATCGGCGGAGGATGCGCATCGCGAGGCGAGCGACCTGCTCGCGGACGGGCTGAAGCACATCGGGGATGATCGGGCGACGGCTCTGCGGATGCACTCGGTGCTGGGGTCGGTGTGGCTGCATCACCCATCTGGTGAGCGGGATGCGAATGTGCGGCGGGCGATCGAGCATCTGGAGGAGGCTCTGGGGCTGACGGATCCGAGCGGCGAGCCCGACTGGTGGGCGCACACGCACATGGACCTGGGCGCGGCGTGGCTGGCGCTGCCGACGGGGAAGAAGGTCGAGAACGTTCAGCGGGCGGTGACGTGCTTTGATCGTGCGTGCGCGGTGTGGACGCGGGAGCGGGAGCCGGAGCGGTGGGCGCTGGCGCAGAACTGGCTGGCGCAGTCGTGGGAGCGGCTGCCCGCGGGTGATCGTTCGGCGAATCTTCGGCGGGCGATCGAGCACATCAGCGCAGCGCTGGAGGTGAGGACGCGCGATGCGCACCCGGCGGCGTGGGCGACGCTGCAGAACAACCTGGGGAACATCTACGTGCAGTTGCCCGATGGGGACCACGGGGCGCACATCCGGGCGGCGATCGAGTGCGAGGAGGCGGCGCTGGAGGTGTGGTCTCGGCTGGAGAGCCGGAGCGACTGGGCGGCGACGCAGAACAACCTGGGGAACGCGTGGGCTCTGCTGCCATCGCAGGGGGAGGAGCGCGAGCGGAACCTGCGGCGGGCGATCGCGGCGTACAAGTCGGCTCTGGAGGTGCGGACGCGGTCGGGTTCGCCGGCGGAGTGGGCATCGACGCTGAACAACATGGGTTCGGCGCTGATGCACCTGCCCGGGAGCAGCCGCGGGTCGGGGATGATCGCGGGGGTGGATGCGCTGCACGAGGCGATCATGTGCTTTGAGAAGGCGCTGGAGGTTCGGACGCGGGAGGCGTTCCCGCTCGACTGGGCCAAGACGCAGACGAACCTGGGTCAGGCGTGGACTCGTCGGCCCGCCCCGGGGCGGATGGAGCATCTCAAGCAGGCGATCGAGTTCAAAAAACGGGCGCTGACGGTGTTCCGGGCCGATACGCATCCGCACCAGCACAGGCACGTGAGCGATTTGCGGGGCGGGGCGCAGGACCTGCTGGATGAGCTGCAGATCCTGGGGTGAGGTTGGTCAGCGGGGATCGGCGGGCGGTTTGGCGGGCTTTTTCATGATGAAGAGGTAGTTGAAGCCGCGGAGGTAGAAGTTGCCCTCTTCGGCGGCCTTGCGCCAGTTGCCTCGCTGCAGCTTGGTGTTGTGGCGGACGACGGTGATGATGTCGACGGGCATGAGGCGGCGGCGGAGGAGCGAGAAGAGCTCGAAGCCGATGGGCTCGAAGCCGGTGGCATCGGGGCCGGACTTTTTCTTGAAGGTGTCGCTGACGTAGAGGGCCATGTAGCGGCGTGGGCGGAGGACGCGGTGGATCTCGGTGATGACCTTGTCCATGGCGGCGTAGTAGTCGTTGAGCGCGCCGGGGCGATTGTCGCGGGGTGGGGCGAGGGCATCGAGCTTGCCGATGCAGGCGGGGTCATCGGAGTAATCGACGTGGGTGGAGTAGGGGGGGTCGATGAAGACGAAGTCGGCTTTCTCATCTTCGAGGGGGATCTTGCGGGCATCGGCTCGGAAGATGTCGGGGCGCTGGGGGTTGAGGTCGTAGCCGAGTCCACGGCGGGTGAGGTCGCGTGCGACATCAAGGGTTGTTCCCGATCCGCACATGGGGTCGACGACGAGGTCTTTCTCGCGTGTGTAGCGCTGGAGGAGCTGCCAGATGATCCAGGAGGGTGTGGCGCCGATGTAGTTCTTGGAGCCCTGCTGTGCATCGCCGTAGTGCTGGGAGGGGTATTCCCAGAGGGTGGTGGTCTGGAGGCGGAGCTCGGGCTTTTTGAAGGGCTCGCGGGCGCGGCGGGGCTCGCGCGGGGCCGGTGCTGCGTGATCGGGCTGGGGCGGTCGGCGGGTCACGCGAAGGCTCCGATGAGTGCAGCGCGGATGTGCTCGCGGGCCTGGGCGAGGGGCATGTGCATTTTGACGCCCGCGGCGTGGACGTGCCCGCCGCCGCCGAGGGTCTGTGCGATCTTGTTGACGTCGATGAGCGGCTGGCCGGGGTCGGGGGCCTTGGAGCGCAGGCTGACCTTGGTGAGGGTGGACTCGACTTCGGTGAGGACGGCGACAGCGCGGACCGAGCCGACGGCCTGGGGGAGATCGGTGAGGCCTCCGAGTTCATCCTGGGTGGCGTTGCACTCTTCGATGTCGCGCTTGGTGACGCACATCATGGCGGCGCGATCGGAAGCGAGGTACTCGAGGGAGGCGAGGGCTCGCTGGGTGAGCATGAGGCGGCGGGGGGAATCGGTCTGTTCGGTGTTGCGGTAGAGGCGGTTGTGGTCGACGCCCGCATCGATGAGGTCGGCGGCCATGCGGAGGGTGGCGGAGCGGGTGTTGGAGTAGCGGAACCAGCCGGTGTCGGTGGCGAGGCCGAGGTAGAGGGGCTCGGCGACGTGGCGTGGGAGGTCGCGGATCGAGGCGAGTGAGAGGAGGAGTCGGCAGAGTTCGGCGACGAGCTCGCAGGCGCTGGCGGAGGTGGTATCGATGTGCCTGAGGTCAGCGACATCGGCATCGCCGTGGGGGTGATGATCGACGAGGACGGTGCTTGCTCGGCGGGGGACCAGGAAGGCCTTGGCATCGGCGAGCTGGTTCCACGATCCGGTGTCTAGCACCGCGCACGCATCGGCGCTGGTGAGGGCGGGGTCGGTCCAGATTCCGCGGCGTTCGTGGATGACGGGCGTTGCGCCGATGAGGGCTTC
>JBIPMO010000330.1:0-3323 GCA_044369085.1 Phycisphaerales bacterium | reverse complement strand
CCAAACGGTCGCGGAAGATGGACTCGATGCGGGCGTTCAGAACCGATGCCCGCTCCGGGCCGCCCGGGGCCAGCGGAGCGCCGAACTGCGACGCGGCAAGCGCGAGTTGCTGCGTGGCACCGGAGCGCTCGCCCGCCGCGTCGAGTCGGCGATGCAACCCAGCCTGCAAGGCGTCGGCCCGAGCGGCTGCGCGGGCGGAGGCATCGATCAGGGGCTCGACGATCACGAAGTAGCCCAGCACGAACGAGCCCGCGACCAGCGCCCAGCGGGCCGCGCGGGGAAGGGCGGAGAAACGAGCGAGGAGCGCGTTCAAGAACCACCCCCGGGCTTGGCTTCGCTGCGAGCGGCGGTCATGCGTGCCTTGGCTTTGTCAGCCTCCGCCTTCAGGCGGTCGCGGGTTGCCTGGTCGATGCCCGCCTGCTTGCTCGCGCGCTGACGCGTGGTCCACTCTTTCATGGCGGTGTTGGCATCGAGCTTGGCGATGTCGTCATCGCTGATCGGGGGCGGGATGTCCGCCTTTTTCTCCGGGGTCGCGGCCGAGCGCGAGCGCTCGCGCGGCGCAGCGCCGGGGCTCTCGGGCGATTCGCTGGCAGCGCGGCGACCGCGGGGCGCGGGACGGTCTTCGCTGGGCGCTGGCGAGCCCGCCGCCGTGGAGCTTTGGCTTGCTCGCTCGCCGTAGAGCCGCTGCGCCAGCGTCGAGGCCGCGAAGTCTTCGAGCCCCTTGGGCTGGCTGAAGGGACGGACCACGCGGGCCGAGACGTCAAAGCGCACGCCCGGCTTGTCCGGGGTGGCCTGGGTTCGATCGATGCTGGCCTCGGCGAACACGCCCGACTCGTTCAGCTTCGACTGGAGCTGATTGACCAGGTCGAGCGAGTCCGCCGAGCCTTGCACGACCAGGCGCTGCCCGACTTCGAGTCGGATGCTCTCGACGATCACGCCGACCGGCGATGCACCGGCGAGGTCAGCGAGCAGCTTGCTCATCGGCCAGCGGCGCTGCTGGAGTTCGGTCGCGAAGGCGGTTCGCAGGGCGATCTCGGCCTCGGCCTGCTGCTGCAGGGCGATGCCCCCGGTCTTGGAGCTCAGGATCGCGGCGCGACCGGCGCTGAGGCCCCAGGGCGCGAGGAGCGCGATGGCGAGCCCGGCCGCGGCGATCGGCCAGGCGCGCGACGGGCGCGCCAGCCATTCGGCTGCCGCTTCGAGGGGAGCACGGGTTCGGCGCGGGGCATCGAACGTGAGCGAGCAGAGACCGCCCCCGCGCGACGAAGCAATCGCAGCGCCCAGCGCCACGCCGAACTGCCCGAGCCAGACCGGGTCGCGACGCAGCCCCTTGACTGAAGCGGCGAGCGCGGCCTCGGCATCTGGATCGATGCGGAGCTGCAGGCCAGGAGAAGCGGCGAAGCCTCGGGTGGATTCGATATCGATCGCGGCGCTGCGCATCGCCTGCACGGCACGCTCGGCGATCAGCAGTTCCCAGCCGTTTTCGGATTCGGCGTGCTCGCGGAGGGCTCGGAGGACGCCGCGCTGCGGGCCCTTGGCGGCGAGGCTGACTGATCCGGCCGCCGCATCGGCGTAGAGGATCATGCCGGTGCCGCTGCGGCGGATGAGCGCTTCGAGGGCCACGGGCTCGGCGGTCCAGGTCTCGGCCTGCCCGGCGATCGTGGGGTCGCCCGCATCGCCGGACCAGCCGACGAGGGCCGCTGCCCGCTTGCCCGGATCGCCCGGCATGTCGACGAGCCCGCTTCCGCGCCGGTGGGCCGGCATGGTCGATGGCAGCTCCGCCTCTGCGATCAGGCGCAGCGCGGAATCGATCTCGGCCGCGGGGCCGTCGGGCACGGCGATGAGGCGGCAGACGACGCAGGCGGCGGGAAGTACGCGTACGAGCCGGGGGTTGCCCCACTCCTGCAACGCCGCACGGACCGCGCCGACATCCCCGCGGGCCAGCGTCCGCGCATCGAGCACCTCAACATCCCCGTTCATCTCCGCGACCAGCAGCCGCCACTGTTCGCCCTGACGGTGCAGCGCCGCGACGCGGCCCTTGCGGGTTGCGATGGCCTCAGGGCGCACCGTGGAAGCGCCGGGCGAGGCCGCGGGCATGGGGCGTGCGGGGGCGCGACTCATCTGGTGCGCACCTCCACCAGCGGGGCTGGCAGGGCGCGGCGTTCCACCGTCACCGTGATCGTGGTTTGGACACCAGAGGCGGTATCGCGCCCCCGGGACGTGATGACATATGCCCCGGATTCGACTCCGAGGATGCGAGCGAGCTGGGCGACGCGGTTGGGTGTCATCGCGGGCACTTCGAGCAGATCCAGAACGCTGGTGAACCCGGATGCATTGCCGTCCCGAGCCACCATCAGGGAATCCGCCAGGCCGGCGGGCAGGGCTGCAATGTAGTCGAGCGTCTCCCGGCGGACCGTGTTGAGGTTCAGGCGACCCGGCGTCGGGTAGCTCGCCGGGTCCCAGAGCGTGCATGCGGCGAGCACATCCTCGATCTGCTCATTGGTCAGGTTTCGCACCGTCGCGGGCAGCCCCGGGCTTGATCTGGCGATGGTCGAGAGCGGGGTGGAAATGAAGTCCTCGAGGTAGACCCCGGCCCGGCTCGCATAGTCCAGAATCACAGTTGCCTGTCCCACGTCGATGGAAGGGACGCGTGAGACCAGGTCTTCCGTCGCGGCATTCACAAGATAGAGGCGCAGCTCGCCGCCGCCGCTTCCCGAAAGCCCGGGCTCGGCGCTCGAGGCGGTGATGTGCGCCGACCAGCCCGCATCGAGCACGCCGTCACCGTTATCGGGTGGCCAGGAGATGTCGCCATCATCCTCATCGGGGTCCAACCGGCCATTGAGGTTCCAATCCTCGCCGCGAAGCTGGTCGGAAGTGACGCCCGCGGCGAGTTCGAGCTCGATGAGTGACGGGATCGGGGCGTTGCGGGGCTCGTACGGCGACGCGAGCGTGGAGTAGTAACCTTCCTCGGCCCCCAGCGGCTGCGGGGAGTCATCCTCATCGATCCAGTCGATGATGGCCTGGGCGACATCCTCGGTCATGCCGTCGAGCAGCATCAGGTCGTCCTGAGTCATCAGGTTGACGTTGATTTTTGCATGAGGGTCTGCCGGGCCGGCGCGCTCTTCGCGCAGGTCATCGTGGGCGATCGACCAAGTGCCGCCATCGACTTCACCGGTGGCGACCGCGTTCATGTCGTCGGACTCGGCGAAAGCGGTGCCGGCCGCGCCGGCATCGAGGGACCGCTCCAGCCGCGCGAGGGTTGCCTCGATGCCCGCTCGAGCGGCCCAATAGGAGCGCAGCCTGGCCACCGTTTCCCTCCCCGACGC
>JBIPMO010000328.1:0-3325 GCA_044369085.1 Phycisphaerales bacterium | reverse complement strand
GCGCGCAGGTCCAGAGCCGCGCGATCGTGGCCAGGTCTATCATCCTGAAGGGTGCCGCAGTGAACAACGACGAAGAAGTGGTCGATGCTTTGGTAGGGCCCGTGCACCAGCGCTTGACGGGGGCCCGAATATCCAGGTCGTTCTTGAGCGGGGGCGCCGAATGAGACGCAACTGGAAGTTCTCCGACGGGTTGCTCATCGCGTTCCTGGTGACGCTTGCGCTGCTGGCGACGAGGTCGATCTGGTCCGATATCTTCGTTCTGGCCCGCAAGAGCGAAGAGAGTTCATACATCTTCCTCGCCCTGCCGATGGCCGCGTGGCTCGCATGGCTCCGGCGTGAGCGCGTTCGCTTCTGCAGGCCTCAGCCCTCTCCGCTTGGAGCGGCGGCGATCGCCGCCGGCTGGGGTCTCATCGTGATCGGTCAGGAGAAAGCGATCGACATCTTCCGCGATGCCGGCGCTCTATCGATCGTGATCGGCGCTGTGCTGGCGGTCGTCGGGACCGAGGTCATCGTGCGCTTCGCCGCCGCTTGGGGAGCGATGCTCTTTCTGCTGCCCGTGCCCGGGCGCATCAGGCACATGATCGCAGCCCCGCTCCAGGAAGCCAGCGCTTCAATCACACACTGGATCCTCGACCTTGTCGCCATCCCGGTGCAGCAGAACGGGAACATGCTCGTGATCAACGGCGCGGAAGTGGCGATCGCCGAGGCCTGCAACGGGATGCGCATGGTCGCGGCGCTCGCGCTGATCGCCTACGCGTTCGTCTTCTCGTTCCCCATGCGTCTTTGGGCCCGCGTCTTTCTCCTGGCCCTGAGCCCGCTCGTCGCCGTTCTGGTGAACGTGTTGCGTCTTGCCCCCACGGCGCTGCTCTACGGTTACTCGACGGACAGCGTCGCGCACACGTTCCACGATCTCGCGGGGTGGGGCGTGCTTCTGGTTGCGCTCGCCGTGATGTGGTCCGTGCTCGCCCTGATGCGTGCACTGGAACTCCCGCTGATCCCTTACAGCGTTCGAGAGGAGGCCTGACCGTGCCTCGACCTTCCAAGAGCGCGCTGATCAGCATCTCGGGAGCTGCCCTCCTGCTCTTTGCGGCTTTACTCGTCGGCACCGAGCCCGAGCGCGGTCCGTCGCGCAATCAGGCGTACCTGGACGCGATCTCCGCGTCAGTCAGCGCGCTCCCTTACCGCATCGGTAAGTGGATCGGGGCAGACATCGAACCGCAGGCGCCGGCGATCGAACTGCTCAAACCAAACTCTCTCCTCCAGCGGCGCTACATCAGCACCGACGGCACCGAGAGCTTCACGATCCTCTTCGTCCATTGCGGCGATGCCCGCGACATGCAGGGGCACTACCCGCCGGTGTGCTACCCGGCCAACGGGTGGGTGCTGGCGTCGGCGTCGGCTACGCGGTTCGTTCTCGGACGGGACCATGCTCCGAGCACGATCTACCGCTTCCGATCCGTCAGGAACGGCAGCGAACAGCGCATGACGATCCTGAACTTCTTCGCGGTCCCTTCCGAGGCAGAGCCGATGGCAGCCGATATGATCGCTGTCAACCGCGCAGCCGGTGGATCCGCGCGTGCCGCGCTGGGTGCCGCTCAGGCCCAGCTCATCGTCACGGGCAGTGTCAGCGATGAGCACATGATCACACTGATGGAAGAGATCGCACCCGCGTTGGAGCCTATCGTTTCGAAAGTCATTCATGCCTCCCCACCAGACGGGAAATGAGTTATCGCTCGTGGAGAGCCCGGGCGGATTCAGCGACGCACCCCCGCCGAATCCGCTGCTGCTCGCGCACCGCGCCCTGCGCGGACGCTACCTCGTCGCCGTGATATGCTCGACCATCGCGGCGATCGTCGGCGGTGTCGCGGGCTTCTACGCGACCAAGCCACTCTACGAGAGTCAGGGATGGGTTCGGGCATTCCCGCGTCAGGCCCGCATCCTCTACGAAACCGAAGAGAACCAGATGCTGCCGATGTTCGAGGCCTTCGTCCGATCGCAATCGGACCTGCTCCGATCTCGTCGCACGATCGATCTGGCCGTGAGCGATGCCGCGCTGCGCGAAGCGGGCTGGCCCCCGCCCCCGGAAGGCGTGCAGCGCATGATCGAATCGCTGGAAGTGAACGCCCAGCGCGGCAGCGAGCTTATCAGCGTTTCCGTCGCCGATCCGAGCCCCTCGCTGGCTCAAGCAGCCGCGAACGCGTTGCTCAGCGCGTTTATGCGTTACCAGGAAGAGCAGGAAGGCCTCACCGTCACCGAGCGCGAGCGACGGCTTCGTGACAACCAGCAGGTGCTCAACTCCGAACTCAAAGCGCTCCGTGAATCGATCGTGCGACTGGCCGAGCCGTTCGGTGGCGGCGACATCAACGAGGTGTTTGGGGCGCGCTCCGAGCAACTCGCCCGCGTCGAATCGACACTCGCCGATCCCGCCCTGAGCGCCCCGCCAGAGCCGCCAGCCGACGGCCCTGATTCTGATCACGCTCCGCCGCCCGAACGCTCCATGGAAGAACTCGCCAAGTCCGACGCAACCCTCAACATGCTCCTCGGTCAGGCACTGCAACTCCAGCTCGAGATCCAGGGTCGCGCTAAACGTCAGGGGAGCAATCATCCTGAGATGCGTTCACTCCGCCAGCGTCTCGACTCGCTTCAGGGCGAGGCAAAGAGCCGCGCTGAGGAGCTTCGCAAGCGCCCCGAGATCACGCCCCACGCCATCGCCGGTTCCAAGCAGCCCATTTCCACATCGCTGCGCGCCGAGTACCAGACCCTTCGCGATCGGCTTGCCGCGGACATCAGGGAACTCTCCCGCGCCCGGATGGAGCTGCGGGATCTTCAGGACAAGGAAGCTGAGACTGAGAAGCGGCTGGCCGATACGAACAAGGCTCTGGAGGTCATCCGCGTGGAGAACGAAGTGATCCGCGGCGGCCGCGTCCGCATTCAGCAGCGTGCCGCGACGCCCATCGAACCATCAAAGGACCGGCGAGTACCTCTGGCCGCGGCTGGCTTTCTGGGTGGCGGAGGGATGGTGATGGGACTGTTTGTCCTTAGTTCGTTCGCGCGCCGTCAGCTACGCTTCGCGGACGACTTGCAGAGCGTCGATCAGATGCTGCCGTTCCTGGGTGTGATCCCCGAGGCATCCGCCGGCACGCAAGAGGAAGCGGCGAACATCACCCTTTCTTTGCACCATGTGCGCAACAGCCTCCTGCTTCTGCGCAACGTCAGATCCGGCGGAGGCACGGTCTACGCCGTCACGAGCGCCAATCCAGGCGAAGGAAAGACCACTGTCGCCATCGCGCTGGCGGCTTCGTTCGCGCAGGCCGGCTTCAGAACG
>JBIPMO010000327.1:0-3331 GCA_044369085.1 Phycisphaerales bacterium | reverse complement strand
GACGACACCCTCGGCGGTGATGCCGACGAGCGTGCCGGGCTCGATGGACTGGCGGACGATGGATGCGATCTGCTCCATCTCCGCGGTGTGCTTGCCCGAGATGAAGAGCAGAGCGAGGTCGGTCTCGCCGGGCTTGAGGCCGATGGCGGCCTGCTCGCACACCTGCTCCGCCGCGAGCCCCGCATCGATGTTCGCGGAGAGTCCGAATGCTGCGGCGAGCGTGGTCGCGGAGGAGGTGTGTTCCATCGAGGGAAGTGTAGCGCACGGCGTATCGCGGAGCGCGCGATTCGCCCTCGGGAATGGGCGGGTGCTTGCACGCGAGGTCCGGGCAGCAGCGGGCCACTTCGGCTAATCTCATGCGAACGCGCGCCCTGTCCGGTCGGCGCTCGGGTACACCACGAATGACCACTTTCGCTCCACCGCCGCCCGCCAAGCCCGCTCATGCTCCGCGCTCGCCCGAGCCGGATCTGCGCGATCGCTGCCGCGCCTCGCTGGGCGCGGCGGTCGATGCGCTGTTCCGGAAGCAGCACGCCGATGGGCACTGGTGCGCCGAGCTTGAGGGCGACACGATCACGATCACCGAGTACCTGCTGATGAAGGTGATCCTGGGCCAGGATGCCCCGCCGCAGGCGACACCGCGCGACATCGAGCGTTTCGGAAAGATGTGCGTCACGGTGCGTCGCCACCAGCGCGATGATGGCACGTGGGGGCAGTACCCCGGGTCGCCGCCCGACCTTTCGGCGACGGTGAAGGCGTACTTTGCGCTCAAGTATTTCGGGGATGATCGCGATGCAGCGCACATGGTGCGGGCTCGCGAGGCGGCGCTGCGGCTGGGCGGCGCTGAGAAGATCAACACCTTCAGCATGTTCTACCTGGCGTGCCTGGGTCAGGTGTCGTGGGAGGCGTGCCCGGCGATCCCGCCCGAGGCGGTGCTGCTGCCGCGATGGTTCCCGTTTCATCTGACGAAGGTGGCGGCGTGGACGCGGACGATGATCCTGCCGCTGGCGCTGTGCAGCGCGCTGCGGCCCGTGCGGCGGCTGCCCTCGACGCTGGGGATCGGCGAGCTGTTCATCGATCACACCAAGCGCGACTACCTGGCTCGCGAGTTTGACCGGAACGAACCGACCTCCTGGAACAACGTGTTCCTGGTGGTCGATCGGCTGCTGAAGTGGGCCCAGAAGCGGAATCTGCTGCCGCTCCGCGGGCTCGCGATCCGCCGGGCAGAAGAGTGGCTGCTCGAACGCATGACGGCGGAGACCACCGATGGGCTCGGAGCCATCTTCCCGCCGATGGTCTACATCCAGGTGGCGCTGCAGGCCCTGGGGTACGGCCGCGACCACCCGATCATCCGCCACGCCGAGCATGAACTCGACCGCTTCCTTGTTGAGGAACACGATCACGTTCGCGTGCAGCCCTGCTTCAGCCCGGTGTGGGACAGCGGGATCGCGCTGTACGCGCTGACCGAGGCCGGGCTGACGGCGGGCAACGATGGTCGCATCGCGGCCGTCTGCCGGTGGCTGCTGTCGCGTGAGATCTCGCTCGTGGGTGACTGGGTTGAGAACCTCCGCCCGCAGGACCGCGGCATGGTGATGGGCCCGGGCGGCGATGCGGGCGCCTGGGCCTTTGAGTACCGCAACGACTGGTACCCCGACAACGATGACACCGCGATGGTCGTGAAGGCTCTGTGGCGAGCGGCATCGGGCCCCGCCGATCCCGCCGGGCAGGAATCGGCAGCGCGGTGCCGGGAGGCCGCTCTGCGCGGTGTGCGGTGGATCCTGGCGATGCAGAACGATGATGGCGGCTGGGCCGCGTTTGACCGCACGCAGGATCGCCGCTGGATGGAGGCGATCCCCTTCGCGGATCACAACGCGATGCAGGATCCATCCTGTGCCGACATCACGGGCCGCGTGCTCGAAGCCCTGGTCACCTGCGGTGTCGACCGCGCCGATCCCGCCATCCGCCGGGCGGTGTCGTACCTGCGAGCCGAGCAGCGCCCGCAGGGCTGCTGGTGGGGCCGCTGGGGGTGCAACTTCTTATATGGCACATGGCAGGCCGTCGGCGGGCTGATCGCTGTCGGCGAGGACCCCACCTCGCCCATGCTCGTGCGCACGCTCATGTGGCTGCGCAGCGTGCAGAACGATGATGGCGGCTTCGGCGAATCGGCGAACTCGTACCTCGATGAATCGCTCATGGCCACGGGCCCGAGCACGGCGAGCCAGACCGCCTGGGGTGTCATCAGCATGATGAACATCCTGGGCCCGAAGTCGGCGACCGATCCGAACATCAAGGCCGCCATCGCCTACCTCTGCCGGACGCAGCTCACCACCGACATGCCCAAGGATCCCCCGGACTACCTGCACGAAGAGCCCGCGGGCTCGTGGCGCGAGAAGTGGTACACGGGCACCGGCTTCCCCAAGGTGTACTACCTGCGGTACCACATGTACCGGCATTACTTCCCGGTGATCGCGCTGGCGCGGTTTGCGCGGCTGGCCGAGATCGCGCGCTGAAGATTCGCTGTTTACCGGTGCGTGCCTTGCGGCCGTGCGGGCCCGACCGCGAAGTAGCCACCCTCGATCACCGCTCCCTCTTCCACGATCAGTGCCGGGGCTCGGCAGGAGCCTTTCCAGCGAGCGGCGGGCCCGAGCCTGACGGTGCCGCCGCACCAGGCCTCGCTCTCGATGCTGCCATCGACGATGAGCCCGGCGGTGGCGACCATGTGTCTGCCGCAGAAGCGAGCGGCCCGCTCGATCATCACGCGGCCGACCGCGCGGATCGCGGCGGCGCACACGCCCGTGCGCAGGCAGACATCGCCGATGGCGAGCGGGGTGGTGCAGCGCGGGCAGCGCAGCGAAAGGGCCCGCTCGCTGACATCAAACCCGTGCCCGCAGCAGGGGCAGGCGATCGATCGGGTTGGTCGCGTGGTGTTCATGGTCGAGGGACATCCGGGGCGGGCGCGAGCGCTGCTGCCCCCGCCCCCGTCTCCGCGTTCGGGCTCGGAATCATCCTGAGTGAATCAGGCTGTCGCGCCTTGCCACGGTGCATCGGCTTCGAGATCCGCCGTGGCCTCGGCCAGTCGCTGGGCCCGAGCGGCCAGTGGCGATGGGCGCACCGCCGGGCGAGCCGGGCGGGTTTCGACCGATGCGGCCGGCGCGTGATGCGTGCCGCTCGTCGCGGGGCGCTTCTCGGGCTTGGCGGCGACGGGCTCGACGCCGACGCGGAAGTGGCCCGTGAAGGTGGCCCCTTCGGCGACGATGAGGGCCCGAGCGGCCAGGTCGCCCGTCACGCAGGCGGTGGGGTGCAGTTCGGCTCGTTCGTGGGCGGTGATGTCGCC